>CBFIIL010000020.1:0-26918 GCA_965662485.1 Flavobacteriaceae bacterium
TCTAGCCCTACTGCAATATTTTGAGTTTCCATAGAATTATATTTTTGTACAAACAACCTGTCGATTGAATTGTAAATTCACTGTTTTATATGATTCAAGCAGTTTATCTTTTTTTGCTTTTTGATAAAATGCTTTAAAATTTTTCAATTTTTTATTTAAATTTTTCAATGTTCCAACAACAACTTCAAAATCGTATGTACGCATAAACAATGAAAATTGATTTTCATCATTTATAGATATTTCTGTGACATACAGATTTAAAAAATCATCATTTGTCACATGCTTCAACAATCTATTCAAAGCCTCTAAATTCGATGCATCTACATTGCCATGAACCAATACCACTCGCGCACTGTATTCAGACGAAAGAGGCATCATTTTTCCTTGACTATCTACATAAAACGATGGCTCAGAAATCACTCTTGCAAGTGGTGTACGCTGCTCTACTTCTACCCTAACTTCCCCATTTACAGTCAAATACACCTCTGCATTTTTTATCATCGGATGCAATGATATTTTGGACTCTAATTCATTCAAATCTAAAATATCTTTAGGCATGCATTCAACTGGCTGCTGATTTTGTATTAACAATTTATTAACCATGTCTTTACTGATTAATAAATGATCTTTTCCTATAAATTTTATATTCGTTTTTTCAATCATAAATTGACGACTTCTAACAGATGAAAATGCATACAAAAACACCACTACAAAAAGCAGTAAAATTACTTTCGCTATGTTTTTATATTTATGCATGTAATAATTTTTTTGAAAGAGGTTCGACAAGAGTACCAATATCTCCAGCTCCCATTGTAACCAACACGGGATTATTTACTGTCTTTACGAAGTCAAATAATGTTGATATAGTGACTAATTTTTTAAAAGGTGCTTTAATTTTTTCTAATAACCATGAGGCATCAACACCAGCAATTGGAAGCTCTCGAGCGGGATAAATTTCTAATAGCAATACCGCATCAAAAACTGAAAGCGAGCGTGCAAATTCGTCTGCAAAATCCTGTGTTCGACTAAACAAATGTGGTTGAAAAACTGCTGTAACTTTGCGGTTTGGATGCATTTCTGCAATGGCTTGATGAACGGCATCAATTTCTTTTGGATGATGTGCATAATCATCAATAAAAACAAATGATTGCTTTTTAATTTTATAAGAAAATCGTCTTTTGACACCTCTGTAAGATTTCAATCCATTTTGAAGTTTTTCTTCTGAACACCCATATTCCAAAGCCATTGCCAATGCCGCAACAGCGTTGTTTAAATTATGATTCCCTGGTAAATGGAGTCTAAAATTTCTTAATAATGAAACAGGAGTTTTTAAATCAAAGTGATATGACCCCTCAACAATTTTTATGTTTTGTGCAGCATAATCCGAATTGGATTTAAGCCCATATGTTATACCTCCTATTGGAAGTGACTCATGTACAAAAAGCTTTCCATTATCAGAGATGTTTTTTGAAAAATCTATGAATGATTGTTTTAAACTTTCTTTATCGCCATATATATCCAAATGATCTGCATCCATTGATGTAATACATGCAAAATTGGGCGAAAGTGTCATAAATGAACGATCAAACTCATCGGCTTCTACAACAGTAGCTTCACTTCCATTTTGAATTAAATTCGAATTATAATTCTCTGAAATTCCACCCAAAAATGCAGTCATATTTTGGTTAGCTTCGAGCAGCAAATGACCCAAAATGCTTGTTGTGGTAGTTTTTCCATGAGTTCCTGCAACAGCAAGACAAAATGTGTCTTTTGTAATCATCCCCAAAATCTCAGACCGTTTTAAAACAGTAAAATGATTAGAGTTAAAATAATTCAAAATTATATTTGAATTTGGAATTGCAGGCGTATATACTACAAGAGTACCTGAGGACTGCAAATACTTTGGTTGTATCGTATCAATATCATCAGAATAACTAATATTTATACCTAAATCTTCAAGTGTTTTTGTATTGTCACTTGGTGTTTTATCGTAGCCTGAAACCTTCTTGTTTTCTGCAAGAAAATACTTTGCAAGCGCACTCATCCCGATACCGCCGATACCTATAAAAAAAATGTTATGATAAGTGCTTAGCTTCATGCGTTTACAAGTTTTTCGATTTCATGAACAATATCATTTGTTGCAGATTTTTTAGCTAATTTTTTAATATTTGTTGCTAAGCTTTGCTGCAAACCTTCATTATTTATAAGCTCCGAAAATTGAGTTTCAAATTCATCTTCTAAATTCTTTTCTGCAATCAGCAACGCTGCATTTTGGCTAGAAATGGCTTGTGCATTTTTGGTTTGATGATCTTCGGCAACATTTGGTGATGGAATAAAAATAACGGGCTTACCAACAATACAAAGTTCGGAAACTGAACTCGCTCCAGCTCTTGAAATAATTATATCTGAAGCTGCATAAGCCAAATCCATTCTTTTTATAAATGACAACACTTGAATGTCAGTTGAATTATCATAATGACAATAGTCTTCAAAATATAATTTTCCACACTGCCATAAGAGTTGAATGTTATTGTTTTTAAAATATTGTAATTGAGCTTCCACCAATTGATTGATTCTACGTGCACCTAAACTACCTCCCAAAATAAGTACTGTTTTTTTGGTTGGATTTAAATTAAAAGTAGAATACGCCTCTGCTTGTTTTTCTTTTAAGTCTAAAAGATCTTGGCGTATGGGATTACCGGTAAGTACAATTTTTTCTTTTGGAAAAAATGATTCTAAATTTTCATAAGCAACACAAATTTTTTGGGCCTTTTTGGCCAATAATTTATTTGTAATTCCAGGAAATGAATTTTGCTCTTGAATAAGAGTTGGCACCCCAAAAATTGAAGCAATATATAACAAAGGTCCGCTAGCAAATCCACCGGTACCAATAACAACATGTGGTTTGAATTTCAATACTATGACAACAGACTTTAGTAAACTAACTATAAGTTTCAATGGAAATAAAATATTTCTAAAGAGTTGCTTTCTTTGAATACCTGATATCCAAAGTCCAATAATTTTAAAGCCCACATTCGGTACTTTTTCCATTTCCATTTTACCTTTTGCGCCTACAAAAAGAAAGTCAGATTCAGGATACTTGACTTTTAGGGCCTGAGCAATAGAAAGAGCAGGGAAAATATGCCCCCCTGTACCTCCACCAGAAAATATGACTTTAAATTTATGCATTACAAAGCTTCACTTAAAATTTCTAAAGGATGTTGCTCACCCTCATATTGATTTTTAATTTCTTCTCTTTTGGCACTTACACTCAAGATGATTCCAATCCCAAGACATGTTACCCATATTGATGTTCCTCCGCTACTAATTAACGGAAGCGTTTGTCCAGTAACTGGAAATAATTCTACAGCTACACCCATATTGATAAGGGCTTGAAAAATTATTGGAAGCCCTACTCCAATAGTTAATAATTTTGCAAAAACGGTTTCTGCTTTTTGTGCAACAACAACAATTCTAAACAATAACAATAAATATAAAATCAGTAAAAACAACCCGCCTAACAATCCATATTCTTCAATGATAATTGCGAAAATAAAATCTGAAGAGGATTGTGGTAGAAAGTTTTTCTGAACACTTTTCCCAGGGCCCAAGCCATAAATACTTCCTGTAGCAATGGCTATTTTTGCTTTTTCTATTTGATAATCTTCTTCTGTGTCACGATCGTCCATAAAGTTCACAATTCGACTCGTCCAAGTATCAACCCTATTTGGCATCGCATCTGGAAAGGCTTTGGCAACAAGCACAAAAAAGGCAAGAACCAAGAGACCTGACCCCACAATTGCGCCAATATATTTTAATGGATATCCGCCCAGAAATGCCAAAACTAATAACATTGTAAAAATGATTGCTGTTGTTGAAAAATTGGCAGGAAGAATCAAAATAAGCACAGCAAAAACTGGCAGCCACAATGGAACAAGTGATGATTTAAAAGTAATTTCTTGATCAAAAACTTTTGAAAGATATCGTGCTACAGAAACCATAAGTACCAAAGCCGCAAGTGTTGAAGGTTGAAATGTAAATCCTACAAACGGCACACGAATCCACCGACTTGCATTGGCGCCATCTATAGTTGTTCCTTGCAAAAGAGTTACTAAAAGAAGAATCAAAACAACAGGGTACATCACCATAGAAAGCCCCTTGAAATAGCGGTAAGGAATTCTATGAATTCCATAAATAATTGAAAAGCCTAAAAACAAATGCACAAAATGCTTAATTAGATAACTAAACGTTTGACCGTCACCATAAGTATATGCCAAATTACTTGCGGCACTATAAACTGGCAAAAATGAAAATATAGCCAGTAGTGCAACAATGGCCCATATCATTCGATCTCCCTTTATGTTACCAAATTTTAATTTCATTTACAACGCGCGTACTGCAGTTTTAAATTGATGACCTCTATCTTCATAATTCTTAAATAAATCGAAACTTGCACAAGCTGGCGAAAGCAACACATTTTCTCCTGCCTCAGCGATGTTGTAAGCAATCTTTACGGCTTCTGACATGTATTGTGTTTCCACCATAACATCTACCATATGTTCAAAATTTTTGAACAAAGCTTCGTTATCTTTCCCTAAGCAAATAATAGCTTTTATCTTTTCATTTATAAAAGGAAATAAAGTACTATAATCGTTGCCTTTATCAACACCACCAACGATCCAAACAGTTGGCGCATCCATACTTTCTAGTGCAAAATATGTAGCATTGACGTTCGTTGCTTTTGAGTCGTTTATGTACTGTACTTTGTTGATTTTCAATACATTTTCTAAGCGATGCTCTGCACCTTGAAAACACTCTAAACTTTCACGAATAGTGTCCTTTCTTATTTTGAGAAGGTGAGCAACTGTTGCTGCTGCCATCGCATTTTTGATGTTGTGTTTCCCTTCTAAAGCTAAATTTGTTGTTGGCATTATTTGTTCTTCTTTTTTATGTTTTATAATAATTTTTTCTTGTCTTAAAAATGCACCTTGCGCTAGTGTTTTTGTTAACGAAAAAGGCATTAATGTAGATTGAACCTTGTGGGTTTGGAGATATGTATTTATAACCTCATCATCAGCATCATAAATCAAAAAATCAGCTTTGGTTTGATTCATTGCAATTCTAAATTTTGAAGCGATATAGTTTTCAAACTTATTGTCATAGCGATCCAAATGATCTGGCGTAATGTTAGTTAGCACAGCAATATGTGGCCTGAATTGCTTTATTCCGTCCAACTGAAAACTACTCAATTCCAGCACAAAATGATCTGGATTTTTATGAACAAGCCCAGCAAAACTATCACCAATATTACCACCCATCTCCGCATTCATTTTTGCTTGTTGCAATATGTGATGAGTCATCATTGTTGTGGTTGTTTTTCCATTACTTCCAGTAACTCCAATGATATTTGCATCCGTAAATTGAGCTGCAAATTCAATTTCAGAGACCATCGAAACTCCTTGCTCAACAAGTGCTTTTACAATGGATACTTGTTCCGAAATCCCAGGACTTTTCATGACAACATCAGCATTTAAAATTTTTGATGTCGTGTGCGTTTCTTCCTCCCATTCAATCTCATTATGTATAAGAACGTCCTTGTATTCTTTTTTTAGTTTTCCATAATCTGAAACAAATACTTCAAACCCTTTTTCTTTCCCCAACAGTGCTGTACCCACACCACTTTCACCTCCACCAAGTACAACCAATCGTTTCATTTATCTAATTTTTAGGGTGACGATTGTAAGGATGGCTAGAAGAATTCCAACAATCCAAAATCGGGTCACAATTTTACTTTCGTGATAGCCTAATTTTTGATAATGATGATGCAACGGCGACATTTTGAAAATGCGACGACCTGCACCAAATTTTTTCTTTGTATACTTGAAATAACCGACTTGCAGTACTACTGATAAATTTTCAATCAGGAAAATTCCACATAACAATGGAATTAACCACTCTTTGCGTACTGCAATTGCAATTACAGCTATAATTCCTCCAATCGTCAAACTACCTGTATCTCCCATAAAAACCTGTGCAGGAAAGGTGTTGTACCATAAAAATCCTATTAGTGCACCAACAAAAGCGGCTATGTAAATTGTGATTTCTTCGACTCGTGGGATATACATAATATTCAAATAATCTGAGAAAATAATATTACCTGAAACCCAAGCAAAAATTCCCAATGTGAGTACTATAATTGCTGAAGTTCCTGCTGCTAAACCATCAATCCCATCGGTTAAATTTGCACCATTTGACACCGCAGTAATTATAAAAATCACTACAAAAACAAATACAATCCACGCGTATTTTTCAAAACTCGGATGGATCCATGTAATTAAATCAGCATAATCAAATTCATTGGCCTTTACAAAAGGAATGGTTGTTTTGGTTGATTTTGTTTCTGGATAAAATTGCTTCGAAGGGCCTTGCTCTACATTGATAGCTACACGATCTTGCACAGGAATTTGTTCTTTTATGGTCACTTCAGAATGAAAGAATAATGTCAGCCCAACAATAATTCCAAGACCAACTTGACCCATTACCTTAAACCTTCCTTTTAGTCCTTCTTTATCATTTTTAAATTTTTTGATGTAATCGTCTGTAAAACCAATAGCCCCCATCCAAAGGGTGGTAACGATTAACAAAATGATGTAAATATTGTCTAGTTTTGCAACTAAAAGTACAGGGACAAGTGTGGCCAAAATGATAATTAGCCCCCCCATGGTTGGTGTTCCTGCTTTTTCTTTTTGACCATCCAAACCCAAATCACGAATCGTTTCTCCAACTTGTTTTCTTTGTAGAATACTGATGATTTTTTTACCAAAAATTGTAGAAATTAAGAGTGATAAAATAATAGCTAAAGCTGCCCTAAACGTCAAGAAACCAAAGAGGGAAGCTCCCGGAAACTGGTATTCTTTTTCTAAATATTCAAACAAATAGTAGAGCATATTATTTTTGTAATTGATTTAAACATTCCATTGCTACTTCAAAGTCATTGAATTCTGATCGAACTCCATTAATTTCTTGATATGTTTCATGTCCTTTACCAGCAACAAGAATAATATCATTTGCATTTGCCAGCTGGCAAGCTGCTTTAATGGCCTGTTTACGATTTGTAATCGCCATTACTTTCATAAAATTTTGTGGTTCTACGCCTTGTTCCATCTCAGAAATTATGCTTTCTGGGTTTTCAGATCTTGGGTTATCACTTGTAAAAATGACTTTGGAGCTCAATGCCGAAGCAATATGACCCATCTTTGGACGCTTTGTTTTATCGCGATCTCCACCACATCCAACAACCGAAATCAATAGTTCATTATTTGTACGAATGTCATTGATGGTGTGTAGTACATTATTAAGAGCATCTGGCGTATGCGCATAATCTACAATCACAGTAATGTTATTTGTTGTAACAAAATATTCAAAGCGACCACTGACGTTTTCTAGAGTACTCATTAGACGTAAAAGCTCGTCTTTTTCTAGACCCAAAATATCAGCACAAGCAAATACCGCGGTAAGATTATATGCATTAAAACTTCCAATCAATTTGACCCAAATTTCATTGTCATTGATTTTTAACAACAACCCTTTAAAATGGTTTTCAAGAATTTGTGTACGATAATCCGCATAACTTTTCAAAGCATAGTTGTAGGCCTTTGCTTTGGTATTTTGTAGCATAATTTGACCATTTTTATCATCCACATTTATAAGTGCAAAAGCAGTTTTAGGAAGACCATCAAAAAATGATTTTTTCACATCGCGATACTCAGCAAAAGAAGAATGATAATCGAGATGGTCGTGTGAAAGATTGGTGAAAATTCCACCTTCAAAAGACAATCCGTCTGTACGATGCTGATGGATGCCATGTGAACTCACTTCCATAAAACAAAATTCCACACCAATTTCATTCATTTGTTTGAGGTATGAATTTATCACCAAAGAATCTGGTGTGGTATGAGACGTTGAAAAGCTAGTGTCTCCAACCATTATTTTTACTGTAGAAATCAATCCAACCTTGTAGCCTGCCGCTTTAAACAAGTTGTACAACAAGGAAGCAACTGTTGTTTTGCCATTGGTTCCTGTTATGCCAATTAATTTTAGATTTTCAGACGGGTGCTGATAAAAATTAGCAGCCATAAAGGCTAAAGCCAAAGATGAAGATTCAACTTCAACGTAAGTAATATTATTTATTTTACTTTCTGGTGTTACTTCTGAAACTATAACAGACGCCCCGTTTTCAATTGCTTGTTCTATAAATAAATGTCCATCAAAATGCACACCTTTTATAGCTACAAAAACATCATTCTTATTAACTTTTCGAGAATCGTATTGAATAGAATTTATGCAGACATCTGTAGCGCCTTGAACCGACTGCAAAGCAACGTTATACAATATGTCTTTTAATATCCTCACGATAGTTCTAGTATTACAGTTGTTTTTGGCACTACTTTTTCGCCTCTATTAATAGATTGCTTTTTCACTTTTCCTTGGCCAACAATTTTTACTTGAAGCCCCATATTTTCTAGAATGGCAATAGCATCCATTGCTGGTAATCCTTTGAGGTTTGGCATTACTGTCTTATACTTTTCTGAAGTCGAAAAGTAATTTTGATACTGCTCTTCTACAGCCAATGACTTTTGATTGATATTGTCTATAACATCCAAAACTGGAGCACTTGTGTATATTTTTTGAGCAATTTTTTTAAATACGGGACCTGAAACATCAGCGCCATAATAACCAACTGTTTTGTCTGGTTCATGAATCACAACAATGCATGAATACTTTGGGTTTTCGGCTGGAAAATATCCAGAAAAAGTAGAGATATAATTTAATAGTTCTTTGTTTCTATAATCTTTTTGGCAGGTTCCAGTTTTTCCTGCCATTGAAAAATTATCAGTATACAAACCATGACCTGTACCATGCTTCTTTTTAACAACATTTTGAAGTAGTTTTTGAAGTTTTTGTACCGTTTCTTTAGAGCATATTTGAGGGTTAATTACCTTTGTTTCAAATGTTTTTATTGACTTATCAATTGCTCTTATTTCTTCAATAAAACGTGGCTTAACCATTTTTCCATCATTGGCAATTGCATTGTAAAATGTAAGAGTTTGAAGAGGCGTAAAAGACACCCCATAACCATAGGCCATCCATTGAAGTGCAATTCCACTCCAACGGTTATTTTTTATTCTTGGGTCAGGAATAACTGATTTACCTTCGCCAACGATTGGAAGACCAAGTGAATCACTAAGGTTCATGCTATACAAACCATCAATAAATTTGGAAGGATTCTCTTTATATGCGTCATTTATAACACTCACAATTCCAGTATTTGAAGACACTTCAAAAGCCTCTGCTACAGATATTTTACCGTATCCTCCTTTTTTAGAATCTCTTACCTTTTTACCATAAAAAGACAATACTCCTTTTTTTGTATCAACTATTGTAGTCGTATCAATTTTTTGATCATCAAGTGCTACTGCCAATGCCATTAGCTTAAATGTAGAACCTGGTTCGTGTGTTTCTCCGACTGCATAATTTAGACGTTCGTAGTATTTCCCTTCAGCATTTCTTCCAAGATTCGAAATCGCCCTAATGGCACCTGTTTTTGTTTCCATTACAACTACAGACCCATGGTCTGCATTGTACTTTTCTAGTTGTTCCAAAAGTGCATGGTGCGCAATGTCTTGAATATTTACATCAATAGTAGTGTACACATCATAGCCATCTTGAGGTTCAGTTTGATTAAAATCATCAATAGGTTTCCACTGCCCTTTTCCAATACTTTGTTTAAGACGTTTTCCATCTATACCGCTCAAATATTTTTCACCAAAAGCTCCGTCTATTCCTACACGAGTTACAAATCCATTGTCATCTATTCTTTCGTACCCAACAGAACGTTGAGCAATTCCTCCTAATGGATAATCTCTCTTTGTTGTCTGCTCAACAATTAACCCACCTCTGAATGCCCCTAGATTTAGCAGTGGATAGGATCTAAAACGTAAATAGTCTGAATAATCAATATTACGCGCCAATAAGAAATATCTATTTTTATTTTGTCGAGCTTCACGAATTCGCTTTTGTAACTCCAAAGACGATGAACCATTAAACACAGAAATAGAATCACATAATGCTTGGATATTGGATTGAAAATTACGTTCCGATGAAGTTACCAAGTCAATTCTAATATCATATTTTGGTACTGATGTAGCCAACAAACTACCATCTACAGAATACACATTCCCTCTATTGGCAGGAATGATAACATTTTTGATACTCCGCTTTTCTGCTAATGACCTGTATGCTTCTCCTTGTACAAATTGAATTTTAGATAATTTAAAAACGACCAATAGCGCAAAAATGAACATACACCCCGAAATGAAGTATAATTTGTTTAAAATGTTCGTTTCTTTTTCAGACATTTATTTACTTGTTTTTGAAGCAATTAAAATTTTTACTGGTGGTGTTTGAGAAGGAACTATTCCAATATTCTTCAGGCGGCCGCGAACCACAGATTCTAATCTTAGCTCCATCAAATCAGAGCGAGTATTAACATAAAGTGAACGCAATGATTTTACCTCTTCATTTAATTTTGCAATATGATGTACTTTACGATCTGTACTATGTGAACTTGCAATCATCATGATGGCCAACGCAGAAAAAAACAAAATCAAACGCCATTTTTTATAAGCACCATCGCTCACTAAAAAAGTACCTTTTAATATGTTATACACTACGTTTTTCATTCTATGCCTATAGTTTTTGTGCGATTCTCAATTTTGCACTTCTGGCTCTATTATTCTCTTTTATTTCTTCTGCATTAGGAACAATCAACTTCCCAACCTTTTTGAACGGAACTGAGAAATTTCCAAACATATCACGCTCTGGCTCTCCCTCAAACATTCCATTTCTAATAAACCTTTTCACCAAGCGGTCTTCCAAAGAATGGTAAGAAATCACACTCAATCTTCCGTCTTTTTTTAAAACCTCTTTACTATCCATTAAAAATGTTTTTAAAACTTCAAGCTCATTATTAACTTCAATTCTAATCGCTTGATAGATTTGAGCTAAAATTTTATTTTGTTTACCTTTTGGTAAGTATTTATTTAACAAATTTTTCAATTCAAAAGTTGTTTCAATAGCTCGTTCTGTTCTTGCCTCAACAATTGTTCTTGCAAGTGCTGGTGCAATTCTCAATTCTCCATATTCCCAAAACAATCGCCTCAATTCTTCTTCAGAATAAGTATTAATAATAGTTTTTGCAGACACCTTATCGTCCTGATTCATTCGCATGTCTAGTGGCGCATCAAAGCGTATTGAAAATCCACGATCGGGCGCATCAAATTGATACGACGACACCCCAAAATCAGCCAAAACACCATCAACTTCTCTAACACTATGAAAGCGCAAAAACCGTTTCATGTACATAAAATTCTCATTGATTAAAGTAAATCGCTGATCGTCAACACTATTTGAAAGAGCATCTTTGTCTTGGTCAAAAGCAAATAACTTTCCTTCTGGACCTAGGTGTTGTAAAATTTTTCGACTGTGACCACCACCGCCAAAAGTTACATCCACATACACCCCATTTTTTTTTATAGCTAAACCACCTACAGATTCATCAAGCAAAACAGGATTATGATATTCCATCAGCATCATCTTTTCCCATTACCTCTTCTGCCAGGTCTGCAAAATCATTTGCAGCATCGTCAATGGCTTTTTCATATAACTCTTTGTCCCAAATCTCGATGATATTAACTGCCGAAGAAACAACCACCTCTTTGGCGATATTGGCAAATCCAACAAGATCTTTGGGAATAAGAAGACGCCCAGAAGCATCTAATTCGATTGGCTTTACACCAGCCGTAAACCTTCTAATGAAGTCGTTGTTTTTCTTTATAAACCTGTTGAGCTTATTAACTTTTTGCATCAAGGCTTCCCATTCATCCATAGGATACAACTCCAAGCACGGCTGAAATACAGCACGCTTCAAAACAAATCCACTTCCCATAGACGAAGCTAATTGCTTTTTTAAAGCAACAGGAAGCATTAAACGCCCTTTTGCATCAGCCTTACATTCGTATGTTCCTATGAGTGTATTCAATTTAATGGTTTTGTCTATTCCAAAATTATAAAATAAATCCCACTTTTTACCACTTTTTACCACTTTGTTAATAAATTTCTATCAAATGCAGAATAGCTCGATAAAATGCATCTATTTTGCTGTTTAACAACCTGAAAACCAATTAATTAAAGAAAAATGACAGAAATCAACATTTCATTGTTAATAAGGTGTTTTTATGACATTTTCTATTTTTTTAAGGTTAAAAAATGCAATTAGACCGTTGTATTAAGAATGAATTTTCGAGGTCTTTATTGGATAAATTTGTTTAGATTTGCTATTTAGACCAATTTTTCAAATATTACTATGAAGTACGAGTTAAAGAAGGAGGGTAAATTCGGTTATACTGAGATTGGAGAAGGACGACCTATCATCATTCTACATGGCTTGATGGGTGGACTTAGTAACTTTGATGGTGTTATTAACTATTTTAGTGAGAATGGCTACAAATTGGTTTTACCTGAACTCCCTGTTTATTCTCTTAAACTACTAAACACTAATGTTAAAAATTTTGCGCTTCACCTAAAAGACTTTATTGATTTTAAGGGCTACGAAGATATTATCTTACTTGGCAATTCACTTGGTGGACATATTGGACTTTATTACACTAATCTTTTTCCAGAAAAAGTTGCTGGATTGGTGATTACTGGAAGTTCTGGACTTTACGAAAGTGCGATGGGAAGTGGATACACAAAAAGAAGCGACTACAATGTTATTAAAGCTAAAGCCGAAGAAGTTTTTTATGACCCTGCTGTAGCCACTAAAGAAATTGTAGACGACGTTTATAACACTGTTAATGACAGAAATAAGCTTGTAAAAACCCTAGCCATTGCTAAAAGTGCTATTCGTCACAACATGGCCAAAGATTTACCAAATATGAATACCCCTACATGTATTATTTGGGGGAAAAATGACATTGTAACACCTCCAAATGTTGCTAATGAGTTTCACGAACTACTCCCCGACTCAAACCTATATTGGATAGATAAATGTGGCCATGCTGCTATGATGGAACACCCAAATAAGTTCAATGAGATTTTATCCAGTTGGTTTAAAATGAGAGGGTTTTAACAGCTTAAATATGCACATTAAAACTGCAACATTTGTCGTTAGCAATCAAGACGTTTCTAAATGTCCCAAAAATAATTTCCCTGAATATGCCTTTATTGGAAGAAGTAATGTTGGGAAATCTTCCCTTATAAACATGCTAACCAACCAAAAAAAATTGGCCAAAACATCTGGAAGGCCAGGAAAAACACAACTCATCAATCATTTTCTTATCAATGACCAATGGTACTTGGTAGATTTGCCTGGATATGGTTATGCAAGAGTTTCTAAATCGAGTAAAAAGACATTTCAAAAATTTATTACTTCATATTTTCGAGAAAGAAGACAGCTGGTTTGTGCTTTTGTTCTTATTGATATTCGTCATGAACCACAACAAATTGATTTAAATTTTATGCAATGGCTTGGAGAGCATCAAATTCCTTTCAGTATAATTTTTACAAAATCGGATAAATTAAAACCAAAGGCAATCGAAAGAAATATAGTCCACTACCAGAAAGTTTTAAGGGAAAATTGGGAAGAATTACCTCAACATTTTATAACCTCCTCAACAAAATTTGAGGGCAAAGAAGAGCTTCTCAATTATATTGATTCCATAAATTTGTCCCTAAATAATACAAAATCTCAATTTGATTAAAATATAATCTTTTCTAGTTAGATTTTTTTACTTTAGCAATAAGATCACACCACATGAATTATCTTCAAAATATTGGAACTTATTTTCTAATGATTGCTGAAATGTTTCGAAAGCCCACGAAACGATCGGTCATGATGAAATTAATTCTGAAAGAAATTGATGACTTAGTCATCGGTTCACTAGGAATTGTAGCGTTTATTTCCTTTTTTGTAGGAGGTGTAATTACCATTCAAACTGCATTAAACATTACTAACCCATTAATCCCTAAATACTTAGTTGGATTTGCAACAAGACAATCTATTATACTTGAATTTGCACCAACTTTTATTTCAATCATTATGGCAGGAAAAGTAGGTTCATTCATTACATCTAGTATTGGAACAATGCGAGTTACAGAGCAAATTGACGCCCTTGAAGTGATGGGTGTAAATTCTATAAACTATCTAGTTTTTCCAAAAACAGTGGCGATGATGCTTTATCCGTTTGTCATTTCAATTGCAATGTTTCTTGGAATAATTGGTGGAATGGCCGCATGTGTCTATGGCGGATTTTCTACATTAGAAGACTATATAAGAGGAGTTCAATTGGATTTTATTCCTTTTCACATGCTTTATGCGTTTATAAAAACTTTAATTTTTGCATTTATTTTGGCTACCATTCCCTCTTTTTATGGGTATTATATGAAAGGTGGAGCACTTGAAGTTGGTAAAGCAAGTACTATTGCATTTGTTTGGACAAGTGTAGTTATTATTCTTCTCAATTATATTTTAACTCAAATGCTACTTAGCTAATGATACGCGTTACAGAACTTCATAAATCATTCGGAGACATAAAAATTCTAAAAGGGGTTTCTACCACTTTTGAACGAGGCAAAACTAATCTTGTTATTGGTCAGAGTGGTTCTGGAAAAACTGTATTCCTTAAATGCCTATTAGGACTTTTTGATTACGATAGCGGAAGTATTGACTATGATAATCAAAGATTTACAGATTTAACAGATGATGAAAAACGAAATCTTCGGTCCAAAATTGGAATGGTATTTCAAGGAAGTGCGTTGTTTGATTCGATGACCATTGAAGAAAATGTAATGTTTCCATTAAGAATGTTTACCAACCAAAGTGAGAGTGAAATGCGAGATCGCGCCAATATTGTACTAAAACGTGTAAATCTTGATAACGCTCAAAAGAAAATGCCGAGTGAGGCTTCTGGAGGAATGCAAAAACGAGTCGCTATTGCAAGAGCTATTGTAAATAATCCAAAATATTTATTTTGTGATGAACCCAATTCTGGACTCGATCCAAAAACTGCTATAGTTATTGATAATTTGATTCAAGAAATTACTAGAGAATACAACATAGTGACTGTTATAAACTCACACGATATGAACTCTGTGATGGAAATCGGTGAAAAAATTATATTCTTAAAAGATGGCGAAAAAGCTTGGGAAGGTAGTAAAGACACTATTTTTAAAACAGATAATGAAGCGGTTTCAAACTTTGTGTATTCTTCAAACTTATTTAAAAAAGTAAGAGAAATGTATCTAAAAGGGTAGCTCGCTAATGTGTAAGCACCTCTACGCGTTGCTCTTGTAGCTCTTGCTCCAACCAATTTTTCAAATCGGTACTTTTTTGAATACGCAAACTATCTCCTAAAGACAATTTCCAACGAATTTTGGCAACCAAAACAGTGTCTACTGCTCTAAAATTTGTAGAATTTAACATCTTAGAAAAACCAAAAGACTCCAAATCAGAAAATTGAATTTTTGCATCTTTAGCCAAATTGATAAAATCAACAGTATTTGAATTATTTTTTGATAAGGCTGCTAATTTTAGACTATCAATAGTGAAATTTAAATTTTCAATTTGTTGATCGCGCTGGTCAATTTTTTCAAGTGCGAGATCATAAAGCTCAAGAATTTTATCAGTGCTACGGTTGGTATTGCCGTTAATAATTAATTTAAAATCCTTTAAATATTCATACCCCTTAAGTTCATTAATCAAATCAGATTTTGTAGCAGCATTTATATCACCATTGAAGTTTAAGGTAACTGTTTTTTCTTTTGTATCTAATTTTTCACGCTGTAGCCACAAACTTTGATTGTTGTTGATTTCATTTTCTAGATAATTCTTATAATCAAACTTATATTGAGACTCTTTAAGAACATCATAAAAAGTCCACCCTGCAGGTAGCATTACTGCAAAAGCTAAAACTCCTGCTATCCTTGCTATATTTTTTCTGCGTTGAGAGTTGGCATAGTGCAACATTGGAAAACGAAGCACTTTCAGAACAATAAAAGTTGCTAAAGCTATAAATATTGTATTGATAGCAAACAAATACATAGCTCCAACAAAATAATCCCATTTTCCTTGAGATAGCCCATAGCCTGCTGTACAAAGTGGTGGCATCAGCGCTGTAGCAATGGCCACTCCAAAAATTACCGAAGCAATTGTACCTTTTTTTGTACGTGCAATTATGAGTGCTAAACCTCCAAAAAATGCAATAAGAACGTCCCTAATATCGGGCCTTACACGCCCTAATAACTCTGAAGTGTCTTGATTTAGCGGAAAGAAATAAAAGAATAAAAAAGCGGTTAACAAGCTCAAAACCAACATTGTAAGGAGGTTTATAAGCGACTTTCTAAGGGTGTCAATATCATTAATGGCGATAGACATACCAACACCAAGGATGGGCCCCATAAGCGGAGAAATAAGCATCGCACCAATGACAACGGCAGTAGAATTTGCATTAAGTCCAACGGACGCTACAAAAATTGAACAAATAAGAATCCATGCGGTAGCGCCTTTAAAAGGAATATCTGCTTTAATAGCAGAAATAGTGGCTTCACGATCTGTATCATGTCTAAAATCGAGCAGTTCCACTAAAAATATTTTAATGGAAGCAAATAGTCCTTTTGCATCGGCCTTTACGGCAGCTTTAGAATCAATAAATTCTTGCTGTTGCTGTTGTGACTCTTGATTTTGATTCATTTCTAAATGTAATTTTCGCCAAATGTATCTTTGACATTTTGCCTTAATTGCTTAATGTCTTGTTCTTTACTCTTCGGAAATATAAGCAAAATTTCATTCTCTTCTACAATTATAAAGTCATTCAAACTATCAATAACTACTATTTTATTAGAATCTGTTTTAATCATATTCCCTTTTGAATCATTGGATAGAAGTCGAGCATTAACAACTGCATTTTCATTTGACTCATTAGCAATTTTTGTATACAAGCTCCCCCAAGTTCCAAGGTCATTCCAATCAAAAGTAGCAGCAATTACACAAACATTTTTACTATGTTCCATAATGGCATAATCTACCGAAATATTTTCTGCTTTTTTATAATTTACACTCACAAATTCGTCTTCATTAAGTGTATTATAAACTGTATTTCCAGCTAAAAATAAAGCATACATATTAGGTTGATGCGTTTGGAATGCTTTTAAAACAGTTTTGGAGGACCAAATAAAAATACCCGCATTCCATAAAAAATTGCCAGCTTCAAGAAATTTTTTGGCCGTTTCATAATCTGGTTTTTCTCTAAAGTTTGCAACGTCTTTAATACGATTTTTTGCAGAAATATCGTATTCAATATAACCATATCCTGTATTTGGAAAAGATGGTCTAATTCCAAGTGTCATTAAAGCGTTAGAGTTCTGAGCATGATCAAATGCAGCTTTCAAATCATCAGAAAAAGCAACCTCATCTTCTATCCAATGATCGCTAGGAGCAACAACCATCACTGCATTAGGATTTTCTTTATGAATTTTTAGCGAAGCCATCAAAATACAAGGTGCAGTATTACGCATAGCAGGCTCTGCAATGACCTGATTTTTAGAACATTGAGGTAATTGCTCTAATACCAAATCAGTATAAATACTATTAGTTAGAATTCTAATATTTTCAGATGGAATAAGTTGTTCTAATCGTGATACCGTTTTTTGTAAAAGCGTTTGACCACTGCCCAACATATCATGAAATTGCTTTGGAAAAGCGGTTTTGCTTACAGGCCAAAAGCGAGAACCAACTCCTCCTGCCATTATGACTGCATAATAGTTTTTATTCATTTTATTCATTAATTAATTCAATTTCTGCATTTGGACTAAAAGAATATAAACGTCCCGACTTAAGCTCTGTTGCCTCATAGCGTGTTCGTCTTTTTTTCCCTTTTCGAAACAGCTTACCGTTGCAAGTTTTAAATTTTGCCCCTTCTACAACTTCAAAGATAAACGTTTTTTCGTTGGGTGGATCAAACTCCATAAGCGACCTCGACAAAAGCACATCGGAATCGCTGCTTGCTTTGGGATTTTTAAAATATTGCGCCAAAAATGGCAAGACTTGAGTTGGAAAAATTTCAGGTCTTAAAAAGGGCAAAGCAAGACGCTGAAACGTTAATTTCCATTCCTTGCCATGGGGTTTAATTTTTGGACCATGCTGCTGATACGCTTCATAGTGTGCAATTTCATGTAATAAAGTGACCAAAAATCGATAGGGGTTAAGATTGGAGTTTATAGTAATTTTATGACGATTATTTTTTAACTTTCTATAATCTCCGTGTCTCGTTTTTCGCGCTTTTTTGATAACGACTTCTAAGCAATCATCCGAAAGCAATTGAAAAACTTGATCAAGTGCAAACTCTGGAATATAGGATTTTAAATCTTGATTCATCTGAAAATACAACTACATACGCTCTGGCACTTGAATACCCAATAAACTAAATGCATTTTTTATGGTTGTTCCAACAGCACTACAAAGCTGAACCCTAAAACACATTAGTGCAGCATTCTCTGCTCCAAGAATTGAAATATTTTGATAAAAAGAATTGAATTCTTTCACTAGGTCGTAAGTATAATTTGCTATGAGCGCTGGGCTATAATTGGCTGCTGCTTGTTGAATTGTATTAGGGAAAAGTTGAAGTTGTTTCAATACATTTTTCTCCTTGTCTGATAATTTTATATCATCAGAAATCGAATTTTTTTCTATTGAGGCTTTTCTTAAAATCGCCTGAATTCTTGCATAGGTATACTGAACAAAAGGTCCTGTATTTCCCTGAAAATCTACAGAAGCTTTGGGGTCAAAAAGGATTGATTTTTTGGGGTCAACTTTTAATATAAAATATTTTAAAGCTCCCAAACCAATGGTTGTATATGTTTGATTTTTTTCATCCTCAGAATAGCCATCAAGCTTTCCTAATTCTTGAGAAATAAGTTTTGCGGTACTCGCCATTTCAGCAATTAAATCATCGGCATCAACAACCGTTCCTTCTCTACTTTTCATTTTCCCACTAGGCAAATCAACCATACCATAACTTAAATGATAGAGGTTTTGAGACCATTCAAATCCTAGTTTTTTTAGAATTAGAAAAAGTACTTTAAAATGGTAATCTTGCTCATTTCCAACCGTATAAACCATTGCAGAAATATCTGGACAATCCTTTACACGTTGAATAGCTGTTCCAATATCTTGAGTCATATAAACAGCTGTTCCGTCGGAGCGGAGTACAATTTTTTCATCCAATCCATCCTCTGATAAATCGCACCATACAGAACCATCATCTTTTCTAAAAAATACGCCTTTTTTTAAACCTTCTTCTACAAAAGATTTACCCAAAAGATAGGTTTCACTTTCATAATAATAACTATCAAAATCTACACCTAAGTTTTTATAAGTAACATCAAAACCATTGTACACCCACTGGTTCATTGTTTTCCACAGTGATACTACTTCTTCATCACCAGCTTCCCATTGTCTTAGCATTTCTTGTGCGTCCAAAAGTATCGGCGCAATGGCTTTTGCTTCTTCCGTAGAGTGTCCTTTTTGTTCTAAGGCTTCAACCTCTTTTTTATATTCTTTATCGAATTTTACATAAAAATTTCCAACCAACTTATCCCCTTTCAAACCCGTAGATTCAGGAGTTTGGCCCTCGCCAAACCGCTGCCAAGCTAGCATGCTTTTACAGATATGAATCCCTCTATCATTAATGATTTGTGTTTTGTAAACTTTCTTTCCTGATGCTTTCAATATCTCTGCAACGCTATATCCCAAAAGATTGTTTCTAACATGACCCAAATGCAAAGGTTTATTTGTGTTTGGTGACGAATATTCTACCATTACAGCATCTGTTTGACCTGGAGTTACAAAGCCGAATTTTGGATTAGAATGCATTGTTTTGAAAACATCCATAAAATAAGCATCTGAAAGCACTAAATTTAAAAATCCTTTGACTACATTAAATGACACCACCTCTTTGCTATGCTCTACCAAATATGCCCCCAACTGCTCACCTAACTGAACAGGGTTCATTTTTATAACACGAAGCATTGGGAATGTTACAACTGTAATATCGCCTTCAAAATCTTTACGGGTGGCTTGAAATTCAATGGTTTCTACATTGGATTGATACAATGCATTGAATGCTGTTTTTATATGCTGAGAAAGATTGTTTTGAAGACTCATTAAATGTTAATTTTCACAGACAAATATACATTTTTTTGCAGCTATTATTTGGGCACTTTGGGCAAAAATATCTCAGCCATCATACAGCGTGCGCTGCCGCCTCCACAGGCTTCAATAGTTTGTAATGAACTAGAAATAATTTTGGTATGTTTTTCTAATTTTGAAAGCTGGTCGGCACGCAATGAATCAAAAGCAGATTGACTCATGACTAGGAAAGGCGTGTTGTTTTTACCTAATAATTGCAACATATTTCCTGCAAATTGATTGACTTGATCTTCTGTTATTGCAATGATTTCTTTATTATCTTTTTTTAAATGATTTATAATATTTTTACGTTCTTTTTTATCATCAATTGAATCCAAACAAATGACTGCAAAAGTGCTTCCTATACACATCATAACATTAGTATGATAAATTTTTTCTCTCTTTTGATTTACGGTTTGGTACGCAGAAAAAATAACAGGAAAGAAATCAAAATCTTCGCAAAATTCAATAAAAAGTTGTTCGTCTGCTCTTGGTGACAATGCACAATATGCCTTTTGATATTCCCGATCCAAAATAATACTTCCTGTACCTTCCAAAAATAGATTTTCTTGCTCGGCTCCAGTATAATCTACAATATGTTCTATAGAAAATCCTTTTTCCTCTATGGACTCAACTACAGATTCTTTTCGTTCGAAGCGTCTATTTTCGGCAAACATAGGGTACAAAGCTACAGTTCCGTTTTGATGAAAAGAAATCCAATTATTGGGGAAAATTGAGTCTGGAGTATCAAACTCTTTAGTATCATTCACTACAATCACTTGAATTCCTACAGCTTGTAGTTTTTTAACAAATGTATCAAATTCTTCAACTGCCAACGCATTTACAGCATCAGGTGATAAATTCTCAATTGTTTTTTGATAATAATTATTGACTGCCGTTTGTTCATTCATTCGAAATTGAACAGGCCTAATCATCAATATAGAGTTTGTTATTTGTTTGTTCATTTTATGAGCGAATTAATGGCAGGGTGGAACATCGAAGTAATCCTCCTTGTTTTGAAACTTCAGAGTATTTCACTTTTTCAACCTTAAAAGACTGGGCCTCTAGCCATGAATTCAATCTTGTAAAGTTTTGTTCAGAAATAATCACATCATTAGAAATCGAAAATACATTACAATTCATTGCGGCCATTTCTTCTTTGGTTGCAAAAAAAAGATGCTCTTTTCCAAAAAAGTTTTCTAAAAACATATAATCAGATTCTTTAAGAAACCCATCTTTGTGAATGAGCGCTTTTCCACGACCTATGGGCTGAAAACAACAATCCAAGTGAAGTGCGTTTTCTTGTGGCTTGGTATTGGATTTTTTAAGTTCTAAAGGTTTTACAGTTTTTTTTGGAAATAGATTTTGGAGGGCTTCAACTGCTTTCATGTTTGTTCGTGCGGTTATAAAATCTGGATAATCATCTCCTGTATAAACCCCAACAAATATATGGTCATTACATAAAATCACATCTCCACCCTCTATATGGCACTCCTCCGGAAGTTCTATAATATGTTCAGGCTGAATTTGATTTAAAATAGCCGACAAAGCTGTAATTTCTTGAGCTCTATCAGGTAAGATATTAGATTTAATTAATTTATTTTCAATCACAAAAGCAATGTCCCTTGCAAAAATTTGATTACAATTTTTGATGACGCTTGGTCGGTATACCTCTACTCCATAGGATTTAAAAACTTTTTCCAGAGTATCCA
Organism: Flavobacteriaceae bacterium; assembly: GCA_965662485.1. GTDB lineage: Bacteria > Bacteroidota > Bacteroidia > Flavobacteriales > Flavobacteriaceae > UBA3537. Next base: position 22,015 of record CBFIIL010000020.1, read on the forward strand.
TTTCACTCACCATATCTTTTTCTAAAGGATAGGTGCCCTGAAGGACATGATTTAGACTACTAGGATCATAACAATCTTCTGGTGCTGGAACTGATCCATTACTTTTTGCAATACCTAGAACTACTGCTTTTAATGGGTTAGTTTCATTTAAAACATTGAGGTTAAGCATATTAATAAATTTTTATAAACTTTCTGAGGGTTTGAAAGAGCGGTATGTATGACCATTATAAATTTGTCTTGGTCGTCCAATTGGTTCTTTGCGAAGACGCATTTCTTGCCATTGCCCAATCCATCCTGGCAAACGTCCTAGAGCAAACATGACAGTAAACATATCAACAGGAATACCCATAGCTCTGTAAATTATTCCAGAGTAAAAATCAACATTTGGATACAACTTTCTTTCTACAAAATATGGGTCGGCAAGGGCTTCTTTTTCAAGACCTTTGGCAATATCTAAAATAGGGTCCTCAACACCCAAATCATTCAAGACTTCGTCGGCTGCTACTTTTATAATTTTAGCACGTGGATCAAAATTTTTATAAACTCTATGTCCAAAGCCCATAAGTCTAAAAGGGTCGCTTTTATCTTTGGCTTTTGCCATATATTTTTTGGTGTCTCCTCCATCTTCTTTGATGGCTTCGAGCATTTCTAATACGGCTTGATTGGCACCACCGTGAAGTGGTCCCCATAGAGCAGAAATTCCAGATGATATTGATGCAAATAAACCAGCATGCGACGAACCTACTATACGAACGGTAGAGGTAGAACAATTTTGCTCATGATCGGCATGTAGAATTAAGAGTTTGTTAAGTGCACTCACCAAAATTGGATTCTGAACATAATCTTGATTGGGTTGTTTGAACATCATTTTCAAAACGTTTTCAACATACCCTAGAGTGTTGTCTCCATAGTCTAAAGGCAGGCCTTGTTTTTTACGCATTGTCCAAGCCACCAAAACTGGTAACTTTCCTAAAATTTTGACTACTGAATTGTACATGTCTTCCTCCGAATCGACATTTACAGAGGTCGGATTAAATGCAGTTAATGCACTAGTAAGTGATGAAAGCACACCCATTGGGTGAGCAGATTTTGGAAAAGCATCTAAAATTTTTCTAATATCATCATCTACAATGGAATTGTCTTTGATGTCTTTGTGGAATTTTAGTAGTTGTTCTTTTGTTGGTAAGTCTCCAAAAATCAATAAAAAGGCAACTTCCAAAAAGTCAGCTTTTTCAGCTAATTCCTCGATAGAATAGCCTCTGTATCTCAAAATTCCTTTTTCTCCATCTAAAAATGTAATTGCACTTTCGCAAGACCCTGTATTTTTAAATCCAGGATCAATAGTTGTGACTCCACCTGTAACAGCACGAAGACTGCTGATATTTATGGCTTTTTCATTTTCTGAGCCATTAATAATTGGAAAATCATATTTTTGTCCGTTGATTTCTAGGGTTGCTTTTTCTGACATTTTCGAGGTTGAGTATTATAATTATTATTCCTGCAATTTACAAAATTGCCTCCTTTTTTCAATAAAAATTATCAGATTATTAAAAGGGTAGAAATAACAAAGCCTTTCGTTGTGAAAGGCTTTGAAAAATATGTAAATCTCAACTAGTTTAGTTTGAAGGCTTTTTCTTGAGGATAATAGGCTATATCTCCCAATTCTTCTTCAATTCTAAGCAATTGATTGTACTTTGCCATTCGATCACTTCGAGACGCAGATCCTGTTTTTATTTGACCTGTATTAAGCGCTACAGCTAAGTCGGCGATAGTATTGTCTTCTGTTTCTCCAGACCTATGCGACATCACAGAAGTGTATCCTGCGTTGTGTGCCATATTAACAGCTGCTATTGTTTCTGTAAGTGTTCCTATTTGGTTTACTTTTATTAGAATAGAATTGGCTATATTATTTTCAACTCCTCTAGATAATCGCTCTACATTGGTTACAAATAAATCATCACCAACAAGCTGAACTTTATCTCCAATTTTTTCTGTCAAATACTTCCAACCTTCCCAATCATTTTCATCCATTCCGTCTTCAATAGAGATGATTGGATAGTTAGCTGCTAATTCAGCCAAATAATCGGCTTGCTCTTTGCTAGTACGTACTTTACCTGTTGTACCTTCAAATTTTGTGTAATCGTATTTACCATCAACATAAAATTCTGCTGAAGCACAATCTAAAGCAATCATCACTTCTTCTCCAAATTTATAACCTGCCTTTTCAACGGCTTTTGCTATGGTGTCAAGTGCATCTTCTGTGCCGTCAAGTGTAGGTGCAAATCCACCCTCATCACCAACAGCAGTACTTAGACCTCTATCGTGAAGTACTTTTTTAAGGTTGTGAAAGATTTCTGTTCCTATTTGCATGGCGTGTGTAAAGTTTTTAGCTTTTACGGGTATCACCATAAATTCTTGAAAAGCAATTGGTGCATCACTATGTGAACCGCCATTAATAATGTTCATCATTGGAACAGGAAGTGTGTTGGCACTAACTCCTCCTACGTAGCGATAAAGTGGAATGCTAAGCTCTGCTGCTGCTGCTTTAGCTACAGCAAGTGAAACACCAAGAATAGCATTTGCTCCAAGTTTAGACTTGTTTGGCGTACCATCAAGATCAATCATGGTTTGATCAATTAAATTTTGCTCGAAAACTGAAGCGCCTACTAGAGCTTCTGACAAAATACTATTGACATTTTCTACAGCTTTTGAAACTCCTTTTCCCATGTAAGTTTCACCTCCATCTCTAAGTTCAACGGCTTCGTGTTCTCCAGTTGAAGCTCCTGAAGGTACTGCAGCTCTTCCTACAAAACCACTTTCGGTGGTTACGTCTACTTCAACTGTTGGATTCCCTCGAGAATCTAATATCTGTCTTGCATGAATGTCTAGTATAATACTCATATGATTAACTTTGGTTTGTTTAGAGTACAAATTTACAAAAATGTTGTGTTGATGCCACTTTTTGTGATTAGAAAAACACTAAAATTAAACTACAACGTTTTAGTAAATATTATGTTATTTAATAAAATAAAGTTACTTTAATAGTTCAATAAATTGATCAAATAAATAAGAAGAGTCATGTGGCCCTGGACTTGCTTCTGGATGATACTGCACAGAAAAACATTTTTTGTTCTTCATGGTGATTCCTGCAACTGTATGGTCATTTAAGTGAACATGACTGATTTCCAATTCAGGGTTTGCTTCTGCTTCTTCTCTGTTGACAGCAAATCCATGATTTTGAGAGGTGATTTCTCCTTTTTCTGTTTTCAAATTTTTAACAGGATGATTTATGCCTCTGTGTCCGTTATGCATTTTGTAGGTTGAAACGCCATTAGCAAGAGCAATTACTTGATGCCCTAAACATATTCCAAAAAGAGGATGATTTTTTTCGATAATAGTTTTGGCTAATGTTTGTGCTTCTACAAGAGGTTCTGGATCACCAGGTCCGTTAGATAAAAAATAACCATCTGGATTCCATGCGCTTAATTCTTCAAAAGTAGCGTTGTATGGAAACACTTTGATGTATGCATCGCGCTTTGCAAAGTTTCTCAAAATATTTTTCTTGATTCCAATATCGAGGGCTGCAATTTTATAAGTTGCATTTTCATCGCCAAAACAATAAGGTTCTTTTGTGGAAACTTTTGAAGCTAACTCTAAGCCTTCCATGTGTGGTACTTCAGATAGTTGTTGCCTTAAGCCTTCTATATTTTCTGTTTCTGTTGAGATAACGGCATTCATTGCGCCATTTTCTCTAATGTAACTTACAAGTGCTCTAGTATCGACATCTGAAATTGCAAAAAGATGATGTGTATTAAAAAAGTTCTCTAAGCTTCCATTAGCATCATCACGTGAATAATCATAACTAAAATTTTTACAAATCAGTCCTGCAATTTTAATGTCGTTAGATTCTACTTCATTATCATTGACACCATAGTTTCCAATATGTGCATTAGTTGTTACCATAAGCTGTCCATAATAAGATGGATCTGTAAAAACTTCTTGATAACCTGTCATCCCTGTATTGAAACATACTTCACCAAATGCTGTTCCTTCCTTTCCAATAGCTTTTCCGTAAAAAATTGTTCCGTCTGCGAGTAGTAAAATTGCCTTTTTTCTAGATTTGTACCTCATTATTATTAAGTGTCAGTTTAGCGTTTAACAAAATTGCATAAAAAAAAGGATAAACTAAAAAAGTTTATCCTTTATATTTCAAATGATTATTAACATTTATTCTTCTTCTTGAGATGCTACTGGAGGTGTTGCAGCAACAGCTTTAGTATTACCTCTTCGGCTTCTTCTTGTTGATTTTTTCTTTGGCTTATCGGCATTATAAATTTCGTTGAAATCTACAAATTCAATCATTGCCATATCAGCGTTGTCACCAAGACGATTTCCAAGTTTGATAATTCTTGTATATCCACCTGGACGATCTCCTACTTTTACTGCGACATCTCTAAAAAGTTCTGCAACAGCTTCTTTTTGACGTAATCTACTAAATACAATTCTACGATTATGTGTTGAATCTTGTTTAGATTTAGTCACAAGAGGCTCAATAAATTGCTTAAGTGCTTTTGCTTTTGCAACAGTTGTATTGATGCGTTTATGCTCAATAAGTGAACATGCCATATTGGCTAACATTGCCTTTCTGTGAGCTGTTTTTCTTCCTAAATGATTGATTTTCTTTCCGTGTCTCATTTTCTTTTTTATTAACCATCATCTTGCTTCAACCCTATAAAAGGGGAGCAAAATATGATGTGTTACTCTTTGTCTAATTTATATTTAGTGAGGTCCATTCCAAAACTTAGTCCTTTTACATTTACAAGCTCTTCTAGCTCTGTAAGTGATTTTTTACCAAAGTTTCTAAACTTCATTAAATCGTTTTTATTGAACGATACTCAGTCTCC
>CBFIIL010000021.1:0-22384 GCA_965662485.1 Flavobacteriaceae bacterium
TTTGAATCATCTAATTCTAACATATCAAACATGTCAATTACAGAACTTAATGATTTAACAACTCAAGTCCGGCGCGATATTTTGCGTATGGTTCACAAAGTAAATTCAGGCCACCCTGGAGGTTCACTTGGATGCGCAGAATTCCTTGTTGCTTTATACACAGAAATTATGAACAGAAAAGAGGGGTTTGACATGAATGGTAGAGAGGAAGATTTGTTTTTTCTCTCCAACGGTCATATTTCACCTGTAATTTATAGTGTTTTGGCACGTAGTGGTTATTTTCCAATTGAAGAACTCAATACATTTAGACTTTTAGACTCCAGGTTGCAAGGGCATCCTACGACTCACGAGGGACTCCCTGGAATAAGAATTGCATCAGGATCTTTAGGACAAGGATTGTCAGTGGCTATTGGTGCAGCACACGCTAAAAAATTAAACAACGACTCAAACCTTGTGTATAGTCTTCATGGTGATGGCGAATTGCAAGAAGGTCAAAATTGGGAAGCTATAATGTATGCTTCAGCAAAAAATGTAGATAATATCATTGCAACTGTTGACCTCAATGGAAAACAAATTGATGGTGCAACAGATGATGTCTTAAATATGGGGAGTTTGAAAGCAAAATTTGAAGCCTTTGATTGGACAGTAATTGAAGTAAAAAAAGGAAATGATATTTCCTCAATATTAGAAGGAATGGCCTCTGCAAAGAAAGCAACAGGGAAAGGAAAACCTGTGTGTGTACTCCTAGAAACAATGATGGGGAACGGCGTAGACTTTATGATGCATACCCATGCATGGCACGGAAAAGCCCCTAATGATGAGCAACTAGAATCGGCTCTAGAACAAAATCCAGAAACACTTGGCGATTATTAATATTCAAAACCCATTAAAATGAAAACATATACATACACAGAAAAAAAAGACACAAGAAGTGGTTTTGGAGCTGGACTAGCAGAACTTGGAAGAACAAACCCAAATGTTGTTGCTCTATGTGCAGACCTCATTGGATCCTTAAAAATGGATGCTTTTAAAAATGAAAATCCAGAACGGTTTTTTCAAGTTGGTATTGCAGAAGCAAATATGATTGGAATTGCCGCTGGACTTACCATTGGAGGAAAAATTCCTTTCACTGGAACTTTTGCAAATTTTTCTACAGGGCGTGTTTATGATCAAATACGTCAGTCAATTGCCTACTCTGGAAAGAATGTGAAAATCTGTGCATCTCACGCAGGACTTACACTTGGAGAAGATGGCGCTACACACCAAATTCTTGAAGATATTGGATTAATGAAAATGTTGCCAGGGATGGTGGTTATCAATCCTTGTGATTACAATCAAACAAAAGCAGCAACTATTTCTATTGCAAAATATAAAGGACCTGTTTATTTACGTTTTGGAAGGCCATCGGTTCCGATTTTTACACCTGAAAATCAAACTTTTGAAATTGGAAAAGCGATTAAGTTAACCGAAGGTTCAGACGTTACAATTGCCGCTACTGGACATCTTGTTTGGGAGGCCCTTGAAGCATCAAAAGAATTGAATGCCAAAGGGATATCTGCGGAAGTCCTAAACTTTCATACCATTAAACCTCTAGATGAAAAAGCACTATTAGAGTCTGTGGCTAAGACGGGCTGTATTGTTTCTGCTGAAGAACATAATCATTTGGGTGGACTTGGTGAAAGTATTGCACGCGTTCTTGGACAAAATGCACCAGTTCCTCAAGAGTTTGTTGCTACTAATGACACCTTTGGAGAATCTGGTACACCAGCACAACTGATGAAAAAGTATGGTTTAGATGCTTCTTCAATTGTTGAAAAAGCTTTAAAAGCTATACGAAGAAAATAACAATAAAAATTACTCCAAAACAAAAAAAAACCCACAACTTGTGGGTTTTTTGTTATTTGTAAACTAAAAAATCTTAGTTGATTGTTGCAGCATCGGTACTATCAAGATAATTTGGAATACCATTTCCATTGGTATCCTCAAGTGTAATGAGTTTGGCCGAAAACGTTCCATCATCTTTAGCCTCTATAGTTGTAAAGAATTGATTAGAATTTAATGGTGTTAGTGCTTGCAATTGTGCTTCTAGACCAGAACGGCTTGAATCTGTATACTCTGTGTATAAAACCTCTCTGAATGTTTTATAGCCGTCTCCATCATCATCGTTGTCATCAAAATTATAAAAACGATCACCATCTGTATTATCATCAAAAACGTCCATATTATTGTCTTCATCTTCCATATAGCTAGGAATAAAATCATTATCATGGTCCATAACCTGATATTGATAGAGTTCAAATTTGAATACCAGACAAGAGTATGGCGATATTCCTGTGGTAGAATTACTAAAATAAGCCAACCCAGAGGGTAAAAACATCACACCAATACCATAGTTTTCAAAAGTTACCGTTCCATCACTGTTATTCGAAAATGCATTGGAGGTCTTAAATTGGGGAATTACTCGGTTCCACCCTGGAACAACAGCTATTAATTCTAAGTCAATAGGATTTATGGAGCTGTCAAAAACCTCATCATCCATGGTATTTCCTTCATAATTTACACGAACTTGATCTGTAAAATGAGGATGATCACCAAGACCTTCTTCAATACTCAAAATATAATAGGTATAGTTAACATCTTTGTATATTGTTGTTTTTGCTTCTACGGCATCGGATAACAATGTTGTGTTTGGTGGTAGGGTTTCATCTTCTTCTAGTTTTGTAATCACAATATCGTTTAGGGTTGGATATGTTGAAAGTGCATTCAAGGCTCCTGAATTGTAATAATGTGTTTCAAAATAATTTTGAAGTGTATCCATGTCGCTAGCCTGTTGCTCGGTGCGATCACGAGGTGGAGTAGATGTTGTTTCATCATCGTCTTCACTACAAGTAAAAACAAAAAACGTTAGAGATAAAATAAAAAGGACATTAAGCTGATTTCTCATAATATTACTTTTGGAGCTGCAAGATACAATATTATGCTATTTTTGTGGAATAGAAAATAGAGTTTTAATAAAAATATGAGGATTGATAAGTTTTTATGGTGCTTGCGCTACTTCAAAACGAGAACTTTGGCTTCAACTGCTACAAAAAAAGGACATGTTCGTGTAAACGATGCAGTAGTAAAACCAAGTAGAGAAATATATCCTACAGATAAAATTAGTGTTCGTATCAATCAAGTCAATTATCAATTAAATGTTTTAGATCTTCCAAAAAGCCGCGTGGGTGCAAAATTAGTAGACATTTATAGGCAAGATACAACGCCAAAATCGGAGTTTGATGCAACAGAACTTTTGAAATATTCCAAAGATTATTATAGAAAAAAAGGAGAGGGACGCCCCACCAAAAAAGATCGTAGAGATATTGATGACTATTTAGAATTTGATGAAAATTAAATAATTAACAATCAAGTTGAAATGTCTTTTTTATATTTGAAAAAAAGAGTTGTATGGCACTAACACAAAATTGCATCCTGAATCATCAAGAAATTGATCATAAAATTAAACGTATTGCATACCAGATTTATGAATCTAATGTTGAACAAAAAGAAATTGTTCTGGCTGGAATTTATTTCAACGGGTATGTTTTGGCTGAAAAAATAAAACAGCAATTAGAAGAAATTTCAGAAATAAAAGCAAAATTGTGTACAGTCAAAATCAATAAAAAAAATCCAACTGAAAAAGTAACTACTTCTCTAAACCAAGATGAATACGCTAACAAATCCTTAGTTTTAGTTGATGATGTATTACACTCTGGGACTACATTGATTTATGGCGTAAAACATTTTTTGGACACGCCTTTGACGCAGTTTAAAACTGCTGTTTTAGTCAATAGAAATCATAAGAAATACCCTGTAAAAGCAGATTTCAAAGGGATTTCACTATCAACCTCATTACATGAGCATATTGATGTTGTTTTTGATGGAAAAAACTCAAAAGTTGTGCTCGTCTAATTCAAATTGAATTTTACTAACAACCTCTTCAAGAGGTAAATCATCAACTGAGATGTTCCACTGCGCTTGGTTGTAATATTTAGAACGTTCAAACAAATGCTTGGCAATAAATTCTGCCAAATCATTATCATCAATATTTGCAATTAATGGTCGTTTGGATTTTTCAAAAATCAAACGATTCTTAAGAGTCCCTACAGATGATTTTAAGTAAATTGTGAATACATCAGGGTGGTTGTTCAAAAATGCCATTGTATTACCATAGCAAGGAGTGCCTCCACCAAGAGCGAGAACAATATTTGTATGAGTTCTACAAATTTTTTGAACGGCTTTAACTTCGATTTTTCGAAATTCAATAGGCCCTCTTTTTTCAAATAAATCAGCAATAGATAGCTGTTCTTGTTGTTCTATATAATGGTCTAAATCCAAAAATTTACGTCCTTTCAAATTGGCAAGTATTTTTCCAACGGATGATTTTCCAGAACCCATGTATCCTAACAAAACGACTATCATGATGGTGTGTAATTAATTTTGAACCCACAAATTGTAGTTTTACAAAAAAACAAAAAAAATTTGAAAAAAAAAGGTTGTAATATTAATTAAACCCATTATCTTTGCAGCCGCAATAAGCAAGTCCAACCGACTTGGTAGCTCAGTTGGTAGAGCATCTCCCTTTTAAGGAGAGGGTCCTGGGTTCGAGCCCCAGCCAAGTCACAAAAAAAGTTAAGCGTCGTCTTAACTTTTTTTTTCTTCAATAATTATTGCGCACGTGGCGGAATTGGTAGACGCGCTAGCTTGAGGGGCTAGTGGGAGTTATTCCCGTGGAAGTTCGAGTCTTCTCGTGCGCACTTTTAAACAAATAAATATATTTTTCATTATTTTTTAGTAACTTAGACGAACCAAATCTAAAAATAATGAACTCTACTGAAAACGTCTTTAGTATAAAAGACCTTGAAAATATTTCTGGCGTTAAAGCACACACCATCCGCATTTGGGAAAAACGATACAACTTACTTCAGCCTAAACGCACAGAAACAAACATCAGGCACTACGACCTTCACAACCTTCAAAAACTGCTTAATATTAGTTTTTTGAACAATAATGGGTTTAAGATTTCCAAAATTGCTGCTCTAAATGAGTCTGAATTGGCACCAAAAACCAGAGAGCTAGCTTTTTTGGGGAAAAGTGATAGTCAAGCTATTGTAGCCTTTAAATTGGCAATGCTAAATTTTGATCAAACACTTTTTTATAACACCTATAATGGCTTGTTAGAAGAAAAAACATTCCGACAAATTTTTTACGATGTCTTCTTACCACTTCTATATGATTTAGGAATGTTATGGCAAACAAATTCAATAACTTCATCTCACGAGCATTTTCTAACGGTACACATCAAACAAAAAATTCTAATTCATATTGAACGACTTCAAAGTATAGATCCTCGCCCCAGTGATAAAACATTTGTACTGTTTCTCCCTGAAAATGAAACACATGATTTGGGATTGTTATTTATCAATTATGAAATCTTAAATTTGGGGTATCACACCATATTCTTAGGAGAAAACATTCCATTAGGCAATCTAAAGCATATCAATAAACTTTATGATGACATTACCTATATCTCTTACTTTACTGTAAAACCTAATGATAATTCTATCCAAAAATATTTAAAGAAATTTTCTAAGCACTATCTAAAAAACAGCAACAATAAAGCAAAACTCATTGGGCACAAAACTAGAAATATCAATCCTAGTAAAATTCCAGACCAAATAAAATTGTACAGCAAAATTGAAGATTTAGTTAAAGATTTGTAAAAAAGTTCACAAAGCACTTCTCTGTTTAGTCTTTTTACTACTTTTATGGACAAATGAAAAAGACTATACATATTATTGGTTCTGGATTTTCGTCACTTGCAGCAGCATGTTATCTAGCAAAAGCAGGCTACAAAGTAACTGTTTTTGAAAAAAACGAAACCATAGGTGGGCGTGCTCGACAGCTCAAAAAAGATGGATTTACATTCGATATTGGCCCTACATGGTACTGGATGCCTGATGTTTTTGAACGCTTTTTTGGGGATTTTGATAAACATCCCTCTGATTATTATTCTTTAGATAAACTTAATCCTGCATACAGTGTGTATTTTGGGAAAAATGACGCCATAACGATCGAAAATTCATTGGAAAAAATTTGCCAAACTTTCGAAAAGGAAGAACCAGGTAGCTCAAAACAATTAATGGAGTTTATTGGCGGCGCCAAGAGTAATTATGATATTGCTATAAAAGATCTAGTTTATAATCCTGGTGTTTCTCCTCTTGAACTTGTAACTCCAAAAACAGTACTAAAAGTCAATCAATTTTTGAGTACCATCAAACGTGATGTTCGAAAAAAATTCAAAAACAATAGACTTGCTCAAATACTAGAGTTTCCCGTTTTGTTTCTTGGAGCAAAACCAAGTGACACTCCATCTTTCTATAATTTTATGAACTATGCCGATTTTGGATTAGGAACATATCACCCGAAAAAAGGGATGTACCAGGTTATTTTAGGAATGGAAGCCCTTGCAAAAGATCTGGGTGTCACCATAAAGACAAATGCAAATGTTGATTCTATTTTAGTAGAAAATGGTACTGCAAAGGGTATTGTGGTTAATGGTAAAAAAGAAAATTGTAATCTCGTATTGAGTGGTGCAGATTACCATCACACAGAAACACTATTAGAGGAAAAACATAGACAATATTCTGAACGTTATTGGGACAAAAAAATATTTGCACCGTCATCACTTCTTTTTTATGTAGGATTTGATAAAAAACTAAAAAAAGTTGATCATCACACACTATTTTTTGATGTCGATTTTGACGTACATGCTGAAGCCATATATGATAATCCTGCTTGGCCAGAAAAACCACTTTTTTATGCAAGTTTCCCGAGTATTACAGATGAATCTTGTGCACCAAAAGATAAAGAGGCAGGGATTTTCTTAATTCCACTTGCACCAGGGCTGGAAGATACACCTGAATTAAGAGAAGAGTATTTTGAAAAAATAATAAATCGATTTGAAGAGCTAACCCAGCAAGATGTTAAAAAAAATATTATCTTTAAGGAATCCTTTTGTGTAAATGACTTCAAAAAAGACTATAATTCGTACAAAGGAAATGCTTACGGAATGGCCAACACGCTATTGCAAACAGCATTTTTGAGGCCAAAACTAAAAAGTAAAAAAGTTAAAAATTTATATTTTACAGGGCAGTTAACTGTCCCTGGACCTGGAGTTCCTCCATCCCTAATCTCTGGAAAACTAACTGCCAAACTTATTCAAAAAGTCTTATAGTAAGATTTTTTGTTATGGATTAAAAGTTTGAGTTTATGAAGTCTATTTTCGACACTGTATCAAAAGATTGTAGTAAAATTGTTACCAAAACCTACAGTACATCTTTTTCGATGGCAACCAAAATGTTGGCAAGTTCCATTCGTCAGGATATCTATAATATCTACGGATTTGTCCGTTTGGCAGACGAAATTGTTGATTCATTTCACAGCTATCCAAAAAAAGAATTGTTCTCAAAATTTGAAACAGATTTGGAAATTGCCATACAAAATAAAATAAGTCTAAACCCAATTTTAAATGCTTTCCAACATACTTATCACAATTATAACATAGAACGTAAGCTTGTTGATTCATTTATAAATTCTATGCGTTTAGACTTGCATAAATCAGAATACAAAACGGAAGAAGAATATAAAAATTATATTTATGGTTCAGCAGATGTTGTAGGCCTAATGTGTTTAAAGGTTTTTGTTAATGGCGATCAAAAAAAATATGATTCGTTGAAAGCATCAGCAATGGCATTAGGGTCAGCATTTCAAAAAGTAAATTTCTTAAGAGATTTAAAAACAGATCATGATGAGCTTAACAGAACTTATTTTCCAAATACAGACTTAAATAATCTTGATGAAATAGCAAAACAGCATATCATAGACGATATTGAAAATGATTTTGCTGAGGGCCTTAGAGGAATCAAAATGCTTCCTATTGAAGCAAAATTTGGTGTTTTTATGGCGTATCGCTATTACAGTCAATTACTTAAAAAACTAAAAAAAACCCCTGCACTAGAAATTAAAAACACCAGAATTCGAGTGCCTAATTATAAAAAAGTTGAGTTACTAACACGCAGCTATGTCAAATATCATTTAAATCTATTATAACCAAATCATTATGAACACACTTTTATGGATCGTTGTTTTTCTGGGTACTTTCAGTATTATGGAATTTATGGCCTGGTTTACACACAAGTACATTATGCATGGTTTTTTGTGGAGTTTACACAAAGACCATCACCACAAAAACCACGAGAGCTGGTTTGAGCGCAACGATGCGTTTTTTATTTTTTATGCCGTTGTCAGCATGACCTGCTTTTACTTTTGGAGTTACGAAGGATTTTGGGCAGGACTTCCAATAGGTCTTGGCATCATGGCATACGGAGCTACATACTTTGTAGTGCATGATATTTTTATCCACCAACGCTTTAAAATGTTTCGAAATGCAAATAACTGGTATGCAAAAGGGGTTCGTCGTGCACATAAAATACATCACAAACACTTAGGAAAGAAAGATGGTGAATGCTTTGGTATGTTAGTAGTCCCCTTCAAATATTTTAAAAAATAAGATGTGAATTCCCTCTATTTATGGCTTAATATTGGGTCTATATCTATACCTCTTTTGTATAGTTTCCACCCTAGACTTCAATTACATAAACGTTTTATATGGCTTTTTTTATCCCTAATTTTGACCATGGGAGTTTTTATTCCTTGGGATGTGATTTTTACTGTAAATGGTATTTGGGGATTTAATCCAGATTACTTTTTAGGAGTGAAATTTTTTAGGCTCCCTTTGGAAGAATGGCTTTTCTTTATTTGTATTCCATTTGCTTGTGTTTTTACACACTATGCCCTCTTACTTTATTTTCCAAAAATGAAACTCAATCAAAAAGCAACACAATATATTGCCTATGCTTTAATGATTTTACTGGCTATTATTGTTGTTTTAAATACTGATAAATGGTATACTCTTGTCAATTTCTCTCTTGCAATTCCTTTAACATGGATTGTGTTGAATCAAAATCTAAAATTACTTCAACATTTTTTTCTCACATTTTTAGTGATGTTGATTCCCTTTTTTATAATTAATGGGGTTCTAACAGGTAGTTGGATAGAAAACCAAGTCGTTTGGTACAATAATGCTGAAAATCTAGGCTTGCGCATGGGAACTATCCCTGCCGAAGATAGTATTTACGCTTACTCCATGATTTTAATGAATTTATTTCTTTTTGAATATTTTAGCTTAAAGTATAAAAAAAAACGCCTAAAAAAAATTAAGCGTTTTAATATTATGTAGTTAAACTTCATTTAGCATTCTGCTTTTTAATCAAATTAAGTGCGGACCCTTCATTAAACCATTCTATCTGAGAATTGTTATACGTGTGATTTACAGAAATAATGTCCTTTGTCCCATTAGCATGTACAACCTCTATAGTTAATGGTTTACCAGGTGCAAACTCATTTAAGTCTAAGAAGTTAAAAGTATCATCTTCTTGAATAAGATTATAATCAGACTCATTAGCAAATGTTAGACCCAACATTCCTTGTTTTTTTAAGTTTGTTTCATGAATACGCGCAAAAGATTTTACAATCACAGCTGCTACACCAAGGTGACGTGGTTCCATTGCTGCATGCTCACGAGATGAACCTTCTCCATAGTTGTGGTCACCAACTACAACTGTGTAAATTCCCGCAGCTTTATAAGCACGTTGTGTTTTTGGCACTGCATCATACTCTCCAGTCAATTGACTTTTGACGAAGTTTGTTTTCATATTGTAGGCATTTACAGCACCTATCAAACAGTTATTTGATATATTGTCTAAGTGCCCTCTGTAGCGCAGCCATGGCCCTGCCATAGAAATATGATCTGTTGTACATTTTCCATGGGCTTTAATGAGGAGTTTAGCTCCACTAATATCATTACCAATTGGTACAAATGGTGTCAATAATTCCAAACGCTCTGAATCTTCTGCAACAACAACCTCTACTCCACTGCCGTCTTCAACAGGTGCTAAATAACCTGCATCTTCAACTGCAAATCCTTTTTCGGGTAATTCAAATCCAGTGGGTTCATCCAGCTTTACAGCATCTCCATTTTCATTGATTAATGTATCTGTAATTGGATTAAAATCTAGTCGCCCTGCAATCGCAATTGCAGCGACCATTTCTGGTGAGGCCACAAAAGCGTGAGTATTTGGATTTCCGTCAGCGCGTTTTGCAAAATTTCTATTAAAGGAATGTACGATACTGTTTTTTGGTGCGTTTTTTGGATCATCATAACGAGCCCATTGACCTATACATGGACCACATGCATTAGTAAAAATCTTAGCATCTAGCTTTTCAAAAACATTCAAAATTCCATCACGATCGGCAGTGTAGCGCACTTGCTCTGAGCCTGGGTTGATTCCGAATTCAGCTTTGGTTTTTAGTCCTTTGTCTAGGGCTTGTTGTGCAATTGATGCAGCACGTGATAAATCTTCATAAGAAGAATTTGTACAAGAACCAATCAAGCCCCACTCTACTTTTAGTGGCCAGTCATTGGATTGTGCTTTTTCAGTCATTGTTCCTACTGGTGTCGCCAAATCTGGTGTAAAAGGGCCATTTAAGTGCGGCATAAGTTCAGACAAATTGATTTCAATTAATTCATCAAAATACTGCTCAGGGTTGGCATAAACTTCAGCATCGGCTGTAAGATATTCTTTAACTTCATTAGCGGCATCGGCAACATCATTTCTATCTGTTGCACGAAGGTAACGTTCCATCGAGGCATCATATCCAAAGGTTGATGTTGTTGCACCTATTTCAGCACCCATATTACAAATAGTTCCTTTTCCGGTACACGACATCGATTCTGCTCCTGGACCAAAATATTCAACAATGGCACCAGTACCACCTTTTGCAGTTAGAATTCCTGCAACTTTTAGGATGACATCTTTTGGCGCTGTCCATCCAGAGAGTGTTCCAGTAAGTTTTACTCCAATTAGTTTAGGAAATTTCAATTCCCAGGGCATTCCTGCCATAACATCCACGGCATCAGCACCACCTACTCCAATTGCTACCATTCCTAGACCTCCAGCATTTACGGTGTGAGAATCTGTTCCAATCATCATTCCACCAGGAAAAGCATAGTTTTCCAATACTACTTGATGGATAATTCCTGCACCAGGTTTCCAAAATCCAATTCCATATTTATTTGAAACAGATTCCAGGAAGTTAAAAACTTCATTACTATTGTTGAGCGCAAACTGCAAATCTTTAGTTGCACCTACTTTGGCTTGAATCAAGTGATCACAATGCACTGTTGTTGGTACAGCAACTTTCTTTTTTCCTGCTTGCATAAATTGCAAAAGTGCCATTTGTGCAGTTGCATCTTGACATGCAATTCTGTCGGGAGCAAAGTCAACATAATCTTTACCTCTTTCGAAAGCTTTGCTTATTTTCGAATCCCAAAGATGGTTATATAATATTTTTTCTGATAGTGTGAGCGGTCTACCTACAATTTTTCGCGCTTGATCTACGCGCTCTGGCATCTGTTGGTATACTTTTTTTATAATGTCTATATCGAAAGCCATAGTGTTGAATTTTAATCGGGGTTAAATGTACAAATTTATGTGTAATCTTTCAGCAATAAAAAACCAAATTATATTGAAAATTTTAGAATAAACTTTCAATAATTTTTTCAATGCTAATTCCTTCTGCAGCTGCTTTATAGTTTTTAATAATTCTGTGTCTAAGAACACTTGTCGCTACTGCTTGGACATCCTCAATATCTGGAGTGTATTTCCCATGAAGTACAGCATGTGTTTTGGACGCTAAAATTAAATTTTGAGACGCTCTTGGTCCTGCACCCCAATCTACAAATTGACTGATAAGCTCAGAAGTACGCTTAGTATTGGGCCTAGATTTGGATATCATTTCTACAGCATATTCTATAACATTATTTGCAACTGGTGTTTTTCGAATAAGTTGCTGAAATTCTAAAACCTCTTTACCATCAAAAACAACGTCTAAAGTAGTGGTATTGTTTGTTGTTGTTTGCTTTACAACCTCAACTTCTTCAGAAAAAGAAGGATATTCTAAATTTATGGCAAACATAAAGCGGTCGAGTTGTGCTTCTGGCAGTGGATAAGTTCCTTCTTGTTCAATAGGGTTCTGTGTGGCTAAAACAAAATAAGGCTGATTCAGTTCGTAGCGATGACCTGCTACGGTAACAGAGCGTTCTTGCATGGCTTCCAAAAGCGCAGCCTGTGTTTTTGGAGGAGTTCTATTGATTTCATCAGCCAAAACAATATTTGAAAAAACGGGGCCTTTTATGAATTTGAATTGGCGCTCATTATCTAATATTTCACTCCCCAAAATATCACTTGGCATGAGATCTGGTGTAAATTGAATGCGCTTAAAATCTAGCCCAAGAGTTTTGGCAATAGTATCTACCATTAGAGTTTTTGCTAAACCTGGCACACCAATAAGAAGAACATGACCACCAGAAAAAATTGAAATTAAAATCTGCTCTACTACTGCATCTTGACCAATAATAATCTTCGCAATTTCTTTTTTAAGTACTTTATATTTCTTGACATAGTTGTCTATGACAGTAATTTCAGACATTATTAGTTTTTAATTTTAAACCAGTTGCTATTAAAATCACAAGATCTCAATTCGCCATTAATTTTAATGTACGTGTCCATGATTTTTTCTTCTTGCCATTCAGAAATTGTATTGAGTTGTTTTTCCTGAAGTGCAAGGGCTTTAATTTTTAAATAATCCTTTGCAAATTCAGCTTCATGCTCGTCTGTGCGTTGAGTAACGGTTAGAATTTTAAATTTGATAGGATTTACACGGTCTTGATCTTTGTAGACTGGACTCACTTCATTGTCTTTTAAATCTTGAATTTGAGCATAGAGTTCCGGGTCCATTTTAGTAAGTTCAAAATTGTAATCTTGTGTTTCTGGATTACGCAACTGACCTCCATCATATTTTGTTTCTTTTTCGTCACTAGCTTCTTTGGCCGCTTCTGCAAAAGTAATATCACCATCTACAATACTTTGTCTAACTTTTTCTAGTTTTTCTTTGGCAGCTGCAATGGCATCATCAGTCATTTTTGGACGCAACAAAATATGACGAACATCGTATTCTTGTCCACGAATTTTTTCAAGGTATAAAATGTGATATCCAAAATCTGTTTTGAAGGGTTCTGAAATATCTCCTTCTTCTAATGAAAATGCCACTTCTCTAAATTCTTTTGCCATTCTTGGCTGTTTCCTGTTGAGGGTATACTTACCTCCAGTTCGTTTTGATCCAGGGTCTTCTGTATAAAGTACTGCTTTTGTTGTAAAACTTGCACCGTTGTCCAGAACATCTGCTCTAAATTCTCTGAGTCTTTTTATCACTTTATCAATTTCTTCCTGAGTAGTTTCAGGGATAACAACAATTTGTGCTACCCGTAATTCTGTTCCAAAAAGAGGGCGTTCGTCTTCTGGTATTTTATTAAAAAACTGTCGGACTTCTTCTGGCGTAACTTCTATTTCTTCAACAATTTTCTGTTGCATCAATGATGCCATTTTTCCATTTTTATTGAGCTCATACATTTCGTCTCTTAGCTCCTGTTCTGAAGATTTTTTGTAGTATGCTACTAACTTGTCCATAGAGCCTATTTGTTGTGCAAATCCCTCTAATTGTTGATCAACATACGAACGTATTTCGGCATCATTTACTTCAATACTATCCAAAATAGCATGATGCATATACAACTTGTCTTCCAATAATTTTCCAAATAGCTGACATCTTGTGATATCTTTTGTTGAAACACCACTGGCTTCAAGTTGTGCAAATTGCTTGTCAATATCAGAATCGAGAACTACAAAATCACCAACTACAGCAGCAACACCATCAACTTTTATAAGTTGGGTAGAATCAACTTTAATTTCTTTGAGTACTTCTTGTTTTTCGTCTTGAATAATTTCTTGAGCTGAAGAAAGCTGAGCTAACATTAACGCACTTAGGCCTGCAATTATGGATAGGGACTTATTCATAAATTTCAAATTTTTTATTTTTAATGGCATCATTCACAATTTCATTTTTAAGTTGTCCAACAAGCTTCAATTTGCGTTGATTAATGATAATTTGGCGCAAAGTTGGCAACACATATTCTATGGGGGCCTGCGAACCAGTGGCAAGCACTTCATTTATTTGTATCAAATATAACTCTAAAGAATCGTTGAGCTGAATAAAATTTGGTTTTTTTAGTAGTAACTTATTAAATCCTTTTTGCAATGGTTTTATTTTTGAAACTACTTGATCGGCTTTTATCCAAATAGAATCATTTAAAAAGAATGAATTGAACTGAATTGAAATGGTATCTAAAATGGCTTGATCATTATCGTTGTAACGCTTAAAGCGGCGCTTAATTTCATCTGCGTTTGTAATATTTGATTTTATATTGATGTAGCGTAATTTTAATAGGCTTTCTTTTAAAACAAATAATTCTTTGTTTTGATTATAAGTTACACTAAGTTCAGTATTTGTAATACTTGTGTCTAAGTTGCGTTTTACCAATGCTTCCAAATACGCCGATGTGTACAAATCTGTTCTGTATTGCTGCACAAGTAACTCAAAATTTTCCTGTTGCTTTTCTTCTAAATTTAATGTAGCCCCATCAATAAGCAATTGTTGTGTTGCCCAGTTTCTTAATTTGGTTTGGATTTGAAGAAGACTGTCTTCTGAACTTAAACCTTCAAACTCTGATAAATCGATATCTTCGACCATCAATAGCGTGTCATTTACGCGAGCAAGTGGGGTTCCTTCAATTTTTGATTTTGACAAATCACAGGCCTCGAAAAATAGAAATATTATGGATAAAACTAAAAATAACTTTCTCATTAGTTAGAAATCTTTTGTTTTAATTCGTTCAATACATTTAGATTTACAGAGAATGAATATTTAGCCCGTAGTGTTTCAATCCAGTTTTGTTCCAATAAATTTTGATAACTTGAAATAACTGCTCCTTTGGCTTCTTCAAATGACAATACTTTCTCTGATTGTTGTTTTAAAACATTCAGAATGACATAACTATTGTCTAATGGAGAAATTTTAGAAATTCCTGTTTCAAAAACAGTATTTTTTGGTAAAAGAGAACTCCCAATTTCAAAAGTTCCTGTAGAAAAAATAACATTTTGATTTTTTACATTCACCATTTTTGAAACCTCATCGTTTGACATATTTTTGACCCATAATTTCTTCACTTTTTTTAGGGTACTTTTTTTGTCTGATCGTGCTATGGTACCTGAAATATTTTTTGGTGCAACAAATTTTAAAGCATTACTGTTGTAATGTTCCATAAGACCTGTGGAATCGTTTTTGGCTCTGTTCCAAATTTTTTCTTCCATAATATCAAACAACAACAACCCTTCTTCATACTCGTTAAGAACATTTGCATATTCAGCATTTTCAAAAGGTAATTGATCTTTTTTGTACTGCATTACACTATTTTCTAAAAATGTATTGTAATGATCATCTAAAGATTTTTTTGTTTTTGAATTATTATTTAAAAAACTTAGGAAATCACCATAAGATAAAACACGATTTTTAATTTTAATAAGCTGATTTTCAAGACTTAAACTTTCATTTAAAATCCATCTACTTTCATCTTTATTTTTTTTATAATAAGTTGAAATAGTATTCGATTTTGGTGCTTGTACTTGATATTGTTTCATAATTGAAGCCACCATTCTTTTCTTTATAACTTGAGATCTACTGTCACGTTTTACTTTTTTTTCTAATTCAAATTTTAATTGTTCAAAACTCTCTATTGGTTTTTTATTCAATAGTTTAATAATATGCCAACCATACTTAGTTTGTATTGGATTTGAAATAGCGCCTACATCCAAACTAAATGCCGTGTCAACAAACAACTCTGAATTAATTTCACCAGATTTAAAAGGTTTTAATTTTCCTCCATTTTCAGCAGAACTTTTATCATCTGAATATTGTTTGGCCAAATCTTCAAAAGATTCTCCTTGCTCTATCAAACGGTACAGTTCATTGATACGTTGCTCGGCAGTTTGTTCTGTGTTATTTGATTTTTTGGCAATCATAATATGTGCCGCTTCTGCCTGCCCTAGTGAAGGTCTTTTGTTTAACACCTTTACAACATGATATCCAAACTGTGTTTTGAACGGTTGAGAAATTTCACCAACTGGTGTATTATAGGCTGCGTTTTCAAAATCATATACCATTTTAAAAGCAGAAAAATAGCCTAAATCCTCTACAAAAATATCATTCCCATTGTGAATGCTATTCTTTAAATTTTCAAAACTTTCATTTAAAAATCGAGATCGAAATTCTCGAATTTGATTCAGTGCAGATAGCGTATCTTGGCCTGTTGTACGAACAAGGATGTGTTGTGCCTTAACCTCTACTTTAGTTCTGCTATACGCCTCTTGAAGTAACTCAGATGTAACTTTTTTATCTGTTAAAAAAGTATTGATTAATTGATTTTTATATTTCTCATACTCTTTTAAGTAGCTTTGCTTTTTATCAAAACCTTCAGATTTGGCGTCAGCGATTTTCAATTTATAATTGATGTAGAGTTCTAAATAATCTTCAATACCATTTTGACCTTTATCCTCAACGAGTTGAATATTTTTACTATAAATATTCATAAACTCATCTACTGAAATTTCTTCATTGTTAATGGTTATTAATGCATCTGTATTTTTTGGCTGATCTTGAGCAAAACTCAACCAAAAACACAAAATACTTGTAATTGATAAGAATACACGCATTTTTTTGTTTGATTTAAGAAATTATGAGTTAAAAATTTGAGTCAATTTTAATAAAAATTGTTCAAATTATATAAAATTATCTCGAATAGTTTGGTGCTTCTTTGGTAATCATCACGTTGTGTGGGTGACTCTCACTGATTCCAGAAGAAGTAATTTTGACAAATTTCCCTGTATTTTTGAGGGTTTGAATATCTTTTGCACCACAGTAGCCCATTCCAGCACGTATACCTCCAACAAATTGATGAATACTTTCGTACAGGTCTCCTTTGTAGGGCACACGGCCAACGATACCTTCTGGTACTAACTTTTTAATATCATCTTCAACATCTTGAAAATAACGGTCTTTACTACCTTCTTTCATGGCTTCTACTGAGCCCATACCTCTGTATGATTTAAACTTTCGCCCTTCATATATAATGGTCTCTCCAGGTGATTCTTTTGTACCTGCAAGTAGCGAACCAAGCATTACACAATCGGCTCCTGCAGCTAAAGCTTTTGGGATATCTCCAGTATATCGAATACCTCCATCCGCAATAACGGGTACACCAGAATCTTTGAGTGCAGCAGCCACTTCTAGTACTGCAGAAAATTGTGGAAATCCTACTCCAGCAACAACACGAGTGGTACATATAGATCCTGGTCCAATTCCTACTTTTACAGCATCTGCCCCAGCTTCAACTAAGTATTTTGCAGCATCTGCAGTAGCAATATTTCCAACAACAACGTCGAGGTTTGGAAATTCAGATTTTATATTTTTTAATACAGAAACCACACCTTTTGTATGACCATGCGCGGTGTCTATAATAATCGCATCGACACCAGATTTAACTAAAGCGCTAGTACGCTCTACAGCATCGTGTGTAACTCCAATAGCTGCAGCAACACGCAAACGCCCATACTGATCTTTGTTTGAAATTGGTTTTTGAGATAATTTTGTAATGTCTCTAAAGGTGATTAAACCTATGAGTTTGAAATCTCCATCAATAACTGGGAGTTTTTCTATTTTATTATTTTGAAGAATAACTTCTGCTTCTTGAAGTGATGTTCCCTCGGAAGTTGTTACCAAATTTTCAGAAGTCATTACTTCTGTTATTGGTCGATTATCATTTTTTTCAAATCTCAAGTCTCTATTTGTAACAATTCCTTTTAGAAGACCATTAGCATCAACAATAGGAATTCCTCCAATGCTATGTTCTTTCATGCTTTGTTTAGCATCACTCACTAGTGCATCTAAGGCTAAAGTAACTGGATCAATAATCATTCCGCTCTCGGCGCGTTTTACTTTACGTACTTCAATGGCTTGTTGGCTTATTGTCATGTTTTTATGTAAAACACCAATACCACCTTCTCTAGCAATTGCAATAGCCATGGCACTTTCTGTAACAGTATCCATTGCAGCTGAAACTATGGGTACATTTAAACTGATGTTTCGAGTAAATTTTGTTTTGATACTTACTTCTCTAGGCAAAACTTCAGAATAAGCGGGTATTAAAAGGACATCATCGTAAGTAAGGCCTTCGCCAACAATTTTTGAAAGGTGTGATTGCATTGCAATAAGGTTTAATTGCATGCAAATTTAAGGCTTTTTTTTAGTATATATGACTATTATACAAGATATTATATCAGTTATTAACAGCAATTATTAATATTATTTATAATTAATCTAAATAAATTTTGTTCAAACTAAAAATGGTCTGTATATTTGCACTATAAAAACTCAATTATTTATAATAAGTCTAAATAAATATAATGCCATGAAATACAATATCATAATCTTAATATTGCTAAGTTTAGCAAATTTAAACGCTCAAGTTCCCAACAAAAAATCAACTGATTCTATACAAAAACTTGATCAAGTATTTATTAATACTAAAGTCATTTTTGGCAGTAAATATGTTGCGCAAAACAGATCTGGATCAGCCTATTATGTTTCTGCTGAAGAATTAGAAAAATTTAGTTATACAGATATAAATCGCATACTGAGAACAGTACCTGGAGTATCTATATACGAAGAAGATGGCTTTGGACTACGACCAAATATCAGTTTACGTGGCACATCACCAGAAAGAAGTGCAAAAATTTCAATTATGGAAGATGGTGTATTGATCGCGCCTGCTCCTTACAGTGCGCCTGCTGCCTATTATTTTCCATCAATTGCTCGAATGCAAGCTGTTGAGATTTTGAAAGGAAGTAGTCAAATTCAATATGGACCATTTACTACTGGTGGTGCTATTAATTTGGTAAGTACTCAAATTCCAACTACATTTAAAGGAAGCCTGAAATCAAGTTTTGGTAGTTTCAATACGCACCAAACCCACCTTAAAATTGGGGATTCAAAATCGCAATTTGGATATACATTAGAGTACCTAAAAAATAATTCCAAAGGATTCAAAGATTTACTAGATGATCAAAACACTGGATTTGATAAAAATGATTTTGTTGCAAAATTTAGAGTCAAGAGTCGTGAAAATGCAAAATACCAACAAGCGCTTACATTTAAATTTCAATACTCGGATGAGGTTTCAAATGAAACTTATTTGGGCCTAACAGCTTCTGATTTTAAACAATCTCCATTTATGCGCTATGCAGCCTCTCAAGAGGATAAAATGACTAATAAGCACCAACAGTTTTTACTCACTCACGAAATCAACTTTTCTAATCTACTTAAAGTAACTACAAGTGGATATTACAATAGTTTTGCCAGAAATTGGTATAAATTAAATGACGTCGTTTTTAATGGAGATAAAGTTAAAATTGCTTCAATATTAAACAATCCAACAACATATAATTCCTATATGAATATCATTAGAGGTATATCAAATTCTGATGCTGATGCATTGTTGGTTAAAGCTAATAATAGAGAATACATTTCAAAAGGAATTCAAACAAAATTAGATTTTCATTGGAGTGGCGAGAACATTTTTCATGATTTAGAAATTGGTCTCCGTTACCATTATGACGAGGAAGATCGTTTTCAGTGGAAAGATGGTTACAATATGACCAGCAACGGTCAAATGAATTTAACAACAGCTGCAGAACGTGGTTCTGACGCCAATAGAATTAGTAGTGCAAAAGCTTTTGCAGGGTCTATTTTATATAAATTAAAATATAAAAATTTAACGCTCACCCCTGGAATACGATATGAAAACATTCAACTCCAAAGAGAAAATTTTGGAAGTGATGATCCAAACAGAACGGGCACTGATCTTTCTACAAGAGAAAATGACTTATCCGTTTTCATCCCAGGAATTGGAATGAATTACAAATTCAATAATCAAACTTCAATTTTTGCAGGTATTCATAAAGGATTTTCTCCACCTGGTAATAAACCTGGACAAAAAGCCGAAGAAAGTATCAACTATGAAATTGGTTCGCGTTTCAATCTCAAGGGTTTACGAGGAGAAATTGTTGGATTTTACAACGACTACAGCAATCTTTTGGGAAGCGACTTGGCAGCAAGTGGCGGAACAGGCACCTTAGATCAATTTAACGCAGGAGAAGTAAGTGTAAAGGGAATAGAACTTTTGTTAAATTATGATTTAATGGAGAAAAACTCAAAGTTTTCTATGCCTGTAACTTTTGGCTATACACTAACTGACGCAACGTTTGAAAACAATTTCGGAAGTGACGAAGACTTGTGGGGTGAAGTAGAAAATGGTGATGAATTGCCATACATCGCTAAGCATCAATTTAATACATCTATTTCTTTGGAGCACAGCAAATTTGAGTTGCATTTGAATGGCCGACAAAATGGCGCTTTTAGAACAACTGCTGGAACTGAAACAATCAATGAAAACAATGGAATAACATCAAATTTCATTGTTGACTTTTCTGGAAAATATCACATTAAAAATAATTTGAGCGTTACTGGAATGGTTATCAATATGTTTGATAACACTTATGCTGTTTCAAAAGTTCCTGCTGGTTTTAGACCTGGTCATCCTTTTGGAATTTATGGCGGAATTGAGTTCCGTTTCTAGTGGTATTTCGAGAATAATTTTGAAGCCTCATTGTGCGCGCTCTCAAAAGCAAGCACATTGAGGTTTGTTTCAATTTTTTCAGTTGTAAAATACGATATCATCTTCTCTGTAGGCATATTTCCGGTAAGGTCATCTTTGGCCATAGGGCAACCTCCAAATCCTTGAATGGCTCCATCAAATCGAAGACATCCAGCTTTGAAAGCAGCATCAACTTTTTCGTGCCATGATGATGGGTGAGTATGTAAATGTGCGCCAAACTCCACATCAGAATAGTGTGGAATAAGATGAGAAAAAAGATATGAAATTGTTCCTCCAGAAGAAGAACCAATAGTATCACTTAATGATAAAATTCTAACACCCATATTATGTAGGCGTTCGGTCCACTCGCCTACTATATCCACATTCCAAGGATCGCCGTAGGGGTTTCCAAAGGCCATAGACAAATAAACCACAAGTTCTTTGTTGTGTTTATGGGTAATTTCTAAAATTTCCTTGAGAACTTCAACAGATTCTGTAATTGTTTTGTGGGTGTTTCGCATTTGAAAATTTTCAGAAATAGAAAATGGAAAACCTAAATAATCAATCTCTTTGAATGAAACTGCTGCTTTTGCTCCACGAACGTTAGCAATTATAGCTAACAATTTACTATTAGAAACGTCGAGGTCTAATTGCGAAAGCACCTCTGCGGTGTCCTGCATTTGAGGAATTGCTCTTGGCGATACAAAACTACCAAAATCAATAGTGTCGAAACCAACGCGCAAAAGAGACTGAAGGTATTGGACCTTATTTTTGGTTGGAATAAATGCCTTAATGCCTTGCATGGCATCCCGTGGACATTCAATAATTTTTACACACTTAGGCATGGTATTGGTTTAGAGCATAAAAATAATATTTATTTAATTAATAGTCTGGACATCCAAAACAGTTGTCGTTGTTTAGGAAATCATAGCTTATTGATAACTCATATACTCCACCTGTTCGTCCAATTTCAGTGACATTGAAATCATAAGAATATCCAAAACGAAAGCCCTCCCAGTCCATACCAACAAAGGCATTAATTGAAGTTAAGAAATGACTATTTGGATCTGTTTTGATAGGGTTTGTTGCCGCCAAAAGCCCAAACGAAAAACGATCCATTTCATATTTTGCACCCAAATCGAAACGATTATAAGCACCTTGCATCATTCCATTGGCTAGTACAAAAAGCTTATTATCGTTTTTATAACCCCCAAAAGGAATATATAGCGACCCATGAAGTGACATAAACATATCTAGATTTTCTTGACCCCCTATCTCCATTGAAATATTAGGTCTATTAAGATGTTTCACTGTAAACCCTACCCAAGAATTCTCACTATTAAAAAGAACTGAAGCTCCAAAATCGATAAAACGAACAGATTCATTTAAATTTATGGGATCAATACTATTGGCGTTTATTATCCCACTAAAAATATTGATTTGATCTTCAAGTACAAGATTCTGAAATCCAAAATCTTTTGCTCCATAACCCACAGAAATACTAGGTCGAACGTTCCATTCATCAGAAATTTGAAATTGATAAGCATAATTCAAGTTTAC
>CBFIIL010000021.1:22484-25950 GCA_965662485.1 Flavobacteriaceae bacterium
GTAAAATTGTATCGGGTTGTCGTTTCTTTATGATTTAATACACTAATTCCAACTCCGCTTTTAATTTCTTCAAACCAGTTATCTACAAAAGCAAATTGTGTATTGATGCTAAAGTTTAATCCTGGCCATTGTGTACGATGAATTATTCCAGCACGAGTAGACTGTTTTGCACCCGTAAAACTAGAACTTAGCGTTTCTGGGACCATAAAAAATTGTGTATGTATGGGATCTTGTGAAAAACCCTTAAAAAATGATGCGAATACGAATATATAAAGTAATTTTTTCATTTTGCTTATTTGATGAGGGTTACAGGTCCATTGAGTTCAATTACAGCGCCATTGTAAGTTGTTGCAATAACAACCATTATATAGTTTCCATTTTCGGCAGGTTTTCCATCAATGGTACCATCCCATCCATAGATATCATCACTAGTTTCTGCATAAATAAGTGATCCCCATGTGTCATATATACTCATTTTAATCTCTGTCATACATATCGTCACAGGACGTATGGTTTCATTAATTCCATCTCCATTTGGTGTAAATCCGTTTGGTAAAATAATTTCATATCCTTTTGTAATTTCTATTGTTTCGGAATATGTATCGAAACATCCGTACAAGTCTTCAACCGTTAAACTAATTGTATATGTTCCGATTGCATTATATGTATGATCAGGTGCATTTGGTCCATTAAATTCTGGAGAACCATCGCCAAAATCCCAATTATAACTTACAATATCACCCGTTGAGATATTATTGAATTGAATAGGATCATTAATAGCATAGATACCACAGAAGGCGCTATTATCTGAGCTCAATGTAAAGTCTGCAATTCCAAAATCAAAGAAAGTAATTGGATCTAAAGGAAATTCTATCGGTGGACAACCATTTATAAGTCCATATTGATCTATTACGAAAGCAGAATAATTTCCAGGCACGGAGGTTTCCATAACAAAAGGGTTAGCAGCATCAACAATACCACCAGACCATGTTATTTGATATGGAGGTACACCTCCATTTACTATAATAGTATTGATTTGTGTTGCTGTATCTGTATCACAATCAATATCAGTTGTATTGGTTAAAACAGCTGTAATCTCAGGAGGTCTTACCAATGTAATATCTGGTATTGAATTTTGCAGAAGACAATTATTAATATCAGTCACATCAATTGGATATGTACCGGCACTCAAGTTATTTAAACACCACTGTCCGCCACCGTTGTCTACCCAACCTGTTCCAATTGGGAATGGATTTGTTCCACCAGTTATGGTAATACAAATAGAACCATTATTAAATTCCCATGCGGGCACTGTGTTACAATCGGGCTGAACAACTTCAAAGTCTGTTACAATAATAGGATCGGGTTCATCAACTAAAACAACTTCTGGGCCATAAGAACAATTATTTTCATCAACGACATCATAAAAATAAGTTTCTGCCAGTTGGTCAAATGTTACTGAATTCCCCTGGGTTGTATTTAAACTTGTAATAAATATATTGTTGTTATCATATAGATTAACTGTCAGAACCCCTGTTCCGCCTGTAGGTGTAACAATAATTTGTCCAGTATCTTCAAAACATGGTGCATCATCAACAACGTAAGTTGCTAAAAGCTCTGCTGGCTCGTTAACAACTGTTGAGAAATCATCCTCACATCCATTGGCATCTGATACAATAAATGTAACTGGCCCGCTAAGAACACTTTGTAAGCCTGTTCCAGTGTATGGTGGTACACCGCCTGTTGCTGTAACATCATAAGTTGCAAGGCCATTAAAACATTCAATCGGATCAACCAAAGTAGCCGTAATTACAAGCTCGTCTGGTTGAGTAAGGGTGTAATTCCTAATAATTTGATCTGTACAATTTGGATCTTCAACTGTTAGAGTGTAATCTCCTGAAATTAAGAAATCAAAAACAAGCGTAGCTGGTGAACTTAGAATCGTATCAGCCTCCAAAACATTTCCAATTGCATCTACAAAAGAATAAATAAAGACTCCAGAACCTCCAGAAATATCGACTGTAATAGTACCACTATTAGCCGCATTACAATCGATATTAAATCCATTGTAATTTGATAAGGTTTCCGTTAAAATTATTGGCTCTACAGCTTGTTCAATAGTGTAAACATCAGAAACGAATTCACATCCATTAGCGTCTAATATTTTTAAAACATAATTCCCTTCACATGCATTAACTAAATTATAGGGATTGATGATATTAATTAATGGTCCAGAATCAAAAACACCAGAACCTGGAATCGTTTCTGTATACCATTCTACTAAGTTGTATGGCAATGTTCCTCCAGTGGTTGAAACTTCAATACTACCATCACATGGAAGTGTGTTGACATTATTACAAGAAATATCTGTTTGTGTAATTAGTGTAAATTCAACAGGTACGGGTGGTACTATTTCATATTCAAAAACATAGCTACAGCTCGATACATCAGTAATGGTAAGTTCATATGTACCAGGACATAAATCAAACTGATCTTCATCCGTTGGATCATTTAAAGGATTTCCCTCTATTGAAAGCCAACTGTATGTAAATGGACCAATTCCTACTGGACTGATTTCTATACTAGCTCCACAAAGCGGATTGGAATAACTACAAGCAATATTTGTAATTACCTCATTAATTAGTGGTTTTGGATTTACTGCAATTGTTATATTGAATGGAGATCCGCTACAGCCATCTGTCCAAGGAGTAACTTCAAAAGTAACTGTTTCAATAACATTAAATAATGGATTTATATTGTCTAATATTCCTGAGTCAAACTCATTAGGTGCTCCAAAACCATCGGGAAAAAGAGCTTCTGGAACTGAACTTTCTCCACTAACATTGATGTTATCTGTGAAAGTCCATGTGTAAGTTGTTCCCGTTGGCACTACAGTACTTAAATCAGGAATCAATCCGTTTTGTGGATTCAATGTGAAAGAACTCAAATCACAAATTTCATCATTAACATCAGGAATTACAGCTACTGGCTTCACAACAACCTCTGCACAATCTGATGTTATCGCATCACATCCGCCATCAGCAAAAGTTAATACTGCAAAATAATACATAGTCCCTGGAAGTGTACTTGGTGGAGTGTAAGAAGAAGCTGTTCCTTCTGGACTTGCTATAGGTTGACTTAAATCTACTGTATCACAAACTGTAGTGGAATACCACTGATATGTAGGTGTCCCAACTCCATTTATATATGAAACCTCTAAAGACTGTGTCACACCATCCTCACATACCGTCTGAGTTACTATAGGCTGAGAACTAATTGTCGGTGAGGGGGTTACAATAACCTCTGCTGTTAAACTTGTTGTCTCACAATCGGCATCCGTAGCATCCGTGGTTACAACATAATAATATTCAAAACTACCCGAAACATCGCTTGGTGGACAAAAAGTAGAGGTCAATACATTTGAATCTGTCTGTAATGTAGTCGTTGGATCTCCTTGCTCATACCA
>CBFIIL010000022.1:0-25123 GCA_965662485.1 Flavobacteriaceae bacterium
TATGGACTAACACCACGACGACAGCACTTGATGTTGTATATAGTTTTGTGCCAGTATCTTCGGACAATTGTGCGGGTGCAACCTTTACCGTTACTGTTACTGTAAATCCAGAGCCAGAGGTACTGAATCAAACCACAACAATATGTAGCACATCGGCGGTTGACCTTACGTTAGGTGATGATGCCGATGGTCCATCGGTGGTGAGTTATGATCTTACAGCGATTACCCCAGAGGCAGGATTAGTAGCAGGGGGCTCTAATGCTGTAGAGGGAACGAATTTATCATCAGACGCTATTGATTTAGATGAGTGGACCAACACGTCCACCACGCCATTAGATGTGGTTTATAGTTTTGTGCCAATGTCATCAGACAATTGTGTGGGTGCAATATTTACCGTTACTGTTACTGTAACCCCAGAGCCAGTACCTGTGGTAGAACCCCCTTTGTCATTATCGAACTGTGATGATGATACGGACGGGTTGTTAACTTTCGATATGAGTTCGGTTTCAGCCGATATGATAGGTTCACAGTCTAATATCTCTGTAACATATCATGACACAGAGTCTAATGCAATAATAGGTAATAGTACTTCATTAGGAACGAATGTTACAATGACCGAGCCTTACGAACAGACTATTTTTATTCGTTTTGAAAATACTCTTACAAACTGTTATGTAATAAGAACTATTAATTTAATTGTTGATCCATTACCAGTAGTAAATTTAGAAAATGATTATTTTATTTGTTCAGATTCAAGCTCCATAGGTGATGATTTTGTAGAGGTTGATCCAGGGCTTTCGCCATCGGTTTATAGTTTTACGTGGCGTGATGAATTTGGTGCGCTACTTAGTACAGCACCGACCTACACCATTGATGAAGTTGGTATTTATACTTTAGAGGTGAGTTATTCAAATTCTAGTACGGGTTGTTCGGCGCCATTAGAAATTTTCACAGTCAGTGAAAGTGGTCCACCATTGCTCACTGTTGATGTAGTGACAGAGGATTTTGCAGACACACATGTTGTTGTAGCTTCGGCAGTAGGGACAGGTGCTTATGAGTTTAGTTTAGACCAGGGGCCATGGCAGGATAGTGGAACGTTTATAGGGGTAACCCCAGGTGATCATGTCATTAGTGCGCGTGATCTTAACGGGTGTGGCGTTTCAACGGAACCATTATTTATTGTAGATTATCCAAAATATTTCACGCCTAATGGTGATGGTTATAATGATACATGGAATATATCAGCCTTGTCTAGTCAATTAGGGTCTAGGATATTAATATTTGACCGTTTTGGTAAGTTGTTAAAGCAAATCAGTACGGCAGGCGATGGTTGGGATGGCACCTATAATGGCCAAAAGATGCCAACGACGGACTATTGGTTCTTATTGGAGTACAATGATTTAACAACATCAGAGCCCAAACAACTCCGAGCACACTTTAGTTTGAAGAGGTAGTAGGTACAATAAAGTTATATTTTTTTCGTTATATTTGTTTAATAACTTCATATTCCCAAATTATGAAACACCTACAAACTCTTCCAGTGTTGTGGCTTTTATCATTTTTTAGCTATGGACAAATTATTAGTGTCAATGACGCCTCATATCCAGAATCTAGTTATGGTCCAGAACAACTTATAAAAGATGTTTTAATTTCTAGCGATTGCAGTACAGCAAGTAATTTTTCTAGTAAGGTAAAAGGTGCTCCTACAGACCTTCCCGATAAGAGTTATGGGTATTTTAAAACACCCGCAGGGAGTACTTTTCCTTTTACAGAAGGAATAATTCTTACTACAGGAAAGGCAAGACCTATCGGCAATACAACAATTACTAATACAATTAGTGGTGTTAATAGTTTAACTGGAGATAGCGACTTGGAAAATGCACTTAATATTACACAAACAAATGATGCCACATTTTTTAAGTTTAATTTTAAACCTCAAGTTGACGATATTAGTTTTCGTTTTTTGATGGGCTCTGAAGAATATGATGGTAATACAGAATGTCAATTTGCAGATGGTTTTGCTTTTTTACTTAGAGAAGTTGGAACTCAAAATTACACCAATTTAGCGGTTCTACCATATGGGACACCTGTAAATGTAACCAATATTAATAATTCTAATCAATGTAGAAAAAACGCCCAATATTTTGAAGGATACAATCCAACGACAACTAATTTTGGGGGTCATACTAAAATATTGATTGCAAAATCAGCAAGTACAATAGTTATTGAATCTTTCCCCGCAGAATCAGTTTCGGCAGAGTTTTTACTGCCAGAATTTTCAACTCCTAATAAATTAAAAGTCGAAGTTATAGGAAAAGGCGATTATGAATATGCTCTAAATGATGGTCCCTGGCAAAAAGAAAATATTTTAACAAATGTATATCATGGTGAGCATTCAATTCATGTACGCGATCGATATGGTTGTGCAGTTAAAACAATAAGAATTGTTAATATAGATTATCCAAAATATTTTACTCCAAATGGCGATGGTTATCACGATACGTGGAATATTAGCAGTTTAAAGTCGCAAGCTAACGCAAAAATTTATATATTTGACAGATATGGTAAATTGCTCAAAGAATTAAGTCCAGCCAGCGATGGATGGAATGGTACTTTCAATGGACAACCAATGCCAACATCAGACTATTGGTTTTTGGTGGAATATGAAAGTCCAACAACAAAAAATACGGAACAATTTAGAGCGCATTTCACCTTGAAAAGATAAGATTTAATGAAATTAGCCAAAAAATTAATTCTTCTTGCCACACTTGGTTTTTGTTACAATGGCATGGAAGCACAGGAAGGATTACCAATATATTCAGACTACTTGACGGACAATTATTATTTAATTCATCCTTCGATGGCAGGTGTAGCCAATTGTAATAAAGTACGATTAACAGGAAGACAGCAATGGTTTGGTCAGGATAATGCACCAAGTTTGCAGACCTTTAGCATCAATGGTAGAATCGGCGACACTCAATCTGGAGTAGGCGCAATTGCTTTTAACGATCAGAATGGATATCACTCTCAAACAGGAGCTTATTTGACATATGCACATCATTTAATGTTTTCAAGAAATACAATTGATTTGAATATGTTGTCTTTTGGACTTAGCGCTGGGATGATTCAATATAAACTAGATGAAACAGCATTTGTGGAATTCGATCCTATAATTGCCGGAATTGAGCAAAGCGCAACAGATTTCAATGTTGATTTTGGATTTTCTTATCATCTTATTAATTTTTATGCTCACGCTACAATAAAGAATCTTCTTAAAAATCAAGGCGTCAATATTAATGAACAAGGAGTTAGCTACGATAATCTAACAACCTATCTTTTTTCTGCAGGGAATGTTTTTTCAAAATTTGGGAGCGATTGGAGCTATGAACCATCAATTTTATATGCATATAAAGACGCTACAAAAGAATCATTTATTGATGCTAATCTTAAGGCTTACAGAAAATTTGATTTTGGTAATATTTATGCTGGAGTTTCATATAGAAGGAGTTTTGATGGAGCACAATTTACAAATGGAAGTACTGTAAGCAGTCAAAAATTACAATATATCACACCTTTAGTGGGGATTGAATACAATAATTTTATGTTCGCTTACACCTATTCTTATCAATCAAATTCTATTGTTCTTGATAATGGTGGATATCACCAGATTACCCTTGGGTTCAATTTTGGATGTCGAAAAGAAAAGTATGATTGTGAGTGTCCTAGTGTAAATTAATTAAATTAGGATTTAATCCAATTTTTGAACCATTGACTTATCCCAATTCATCAATCTAGAAATTATTTTTTTTGAACCATTTGTAAAGAATACATACTCGCCTTTTTGAGTGCTTTCTGCGAGGAGATTATGATTTTGAAGTACAGCTTTAGTTTGTTTCGCAACAGCTGGACCTGAGTCTATAATTTTTATGTTTTTTGGCAATATTTTTTCTAAAATAGGTTTTAAAAAATGATAATGTGTGCAGCCTAAAACCAAACAATCCATATTGGCTTCAAGCATAGGAGATAAGTATGTTTTAAGCAATTGTTCCATTTCTGCTGAAAATAGCGCTCCAGCTTCAATCAGCTCTACAATTCCATCACCCACTTGTTCAACGACATTTAATTCTTTTGTGTAGCGTTGTGAAGTCTCATGAAACAAACTACTACTCAGCGTTCCTTTTGTGGCTAAAATTCCTATACAATTCGTTTTTGTATTAAGTGCAGCGGGTTTTATTGCGGGTTCAATTCCAATAAAAGGGACATTGTATTTTTCTCTTAAAAATGAAATTGCATTTGTAGTAGCAGTATTACAAGCCACAACTACAATTTTTGCTCCTTTATTGAGTAGGATCTCTGTATTAATGATGGAACGTTCCAAAATAGCTTTTCTACCTTTTGTTCCATAAGGTGCGTATTTAGAATCAGAAATATAGATTGTAGATTCCATTGGGAGTAGTGTATTTACTTCTTTCCAAATAGAAAGCCCTCCTGCTCCAGAATCAAATATACCAATAGGTTTTGTGCTCATATTGATACAAAAATAAAAAAGCTACTCTTTATGAGTAGCTTTTTAAAAACTATTTTGGAAAATCTTTTAGAATCCTAATTCAGATTTTACGTCTGCTAATAGATCTTTACCATTAGCCATAATGACACCTTGCCCTTGAGAAGAATCTAAGATATAGTCAAACCCTTGAGTATTACCAACCTTAAGAATAGCATTTTTTGCTTTTTCTGTAATTGGCTTCAATAAGTCTAATTCTTTTTTCTGTAAGTCTTGTTGTGCTTGCGCTTGATACTGACGGATGCTTTGTTCCATGCTTTGAACTTCTTGCAAACGCTTCCCGTTTTCTTCATCCGTTTTTGTTGAAGATTCAGCATCATATTGCTTGATTTTGTTTTGAAGTTCAGTGGCCATTGCTTGAATATCAGTTTCGTAAGTTTTCGCTAATTTTTCAAGCTCAGATTTTGCACTTTTCATTTCTGGCATAGATTCTACTAATTCCTGAGTATTAATATGTGCAACTTTAGATTGCGCTTGAGCATTAAAGCTACATACTAAAATGATTGCTGTTGTTAAGAGTAGATTTTTTAAATGTTTCATTTTCAAATTATAATTAAAATTTATTTTCTATTATTTTTTATGCTATCACGTTTTCTTTTTTGTGCTTCTAGTCTTGCTTTTCGCTCCGCTAAAATACGTTTTTTCTTTTCTTCTAAAGCTTTTTTTCTAGCATCTCTAGAATTGGTTGTTGTTTTTTCTTCTTTTATAACTTCTTGCTCTGCTGCTGTTGAATTTTCTTGTTCCTTAACTTTTGAACTTTCTTCTTTTTTTCTATTAGCTTTGTTTAGTTTTTCAGCACGAGCTTTTTCTCTAGCTTCTTTTGCTTTTTGCTTTTTCTCTTCAATTTCTTTTTTTCGAGATGTTCGTTTTGCTTCCAATTCTTCTTTGCGCTTAGCTAGTGCTTCTGCACGTTTTGCATTGCGTTCGTCAATCAGCTTTTGACGCTCGTCTTTATCAGAATCAACATCAACAATATTGTTTTCTTTTTCTGCCGCCTTGCGTTCTTTTTTACTTTTCACTTGTTCGCGTTTTGCAGTTCTATTGATGGTTCTTAGTACTTGCTCGCTAATATCGTATCGATCAGCAGAATAGAGCATTACAACATCTGCAGATTTATCAAAAATAAAGTCAAATTTCTTTGTTGTTGCAATTTCTTGAACGGCGGCAAATATTTGATCTTGAATAGGCTGAATCAATTGTTTTTTTTGAATCATTAGATCCCCATTTGGGCCAAATCGTTTTTGTTGATATTCTAGGATTTCATTTTCTATAATTTGAAGATCCTCTTCACGTTCTTCAATGAGTTCGTTTGTAAGCAAAACACGCTCATTATTCAACTGATTTTTTTGTGTTTCTAATTCTGCAATGCGTTGTTCAACATCTGTTTTCCATTGTTGAACTTTAGTTTCAAGTTGACTTTGGGCGTTTTGATATTCAGTAATATTTTCTAATATATATTCTGTATCAATATAACCAATTCTTACGCCTCTTTGTGCAAAAGCAGAAATACTAAAAAACACAAAAATTAGAGTCAAGACTATTGTCTTGAATTCTATGTTGGTAAAATTGTTTTTAATAAAATATTTCATACTATTTTAATTTCAGTTTTGGGACTTATGCTCAAATTAACAAAATTAATTTTAATTCACACACGATAATGAAATTACCATGCCAAAAATTAAAATTGTTGTCCAAGAATGAAGTGGGTTTCCCAACCATTCTTTCTTGTTTCACCTGGAATTGGGTCAAATCCATGGCCAAAATCAATTCCCAATAATCCAAATGCAGGCATAAATAAACGAATACCAATTCCGGCAGATCGTTTGATGTTAAATGGATTAAAGTCTTTAAAATCATTATAAGAAGCACCACCCTCTAAAAAGGCTAAAGCAAAAATCTTTGTTTGTCCTTTTAGTGTTATAGGATGTCTTAGTTCTAAAGAAAATTTATTGTAAATATTTCCGCCGTCATTATCAGAAAGTGTTTGATTGGCATAACCACGTAATGCAATGGCTTCTCGACCATCTAATCGATATGTCACCATTCCATCTCCTCCCAAAAAGAAGCGTTCAAACGGTATTACTCCTCTATCATTATTATAGGCTCCCAAAAATCCAAATTCAAATCTTGGCCTAAGAACTAATTTTCCTTTGATTCTTGTGTACCAATCTCCCGAAAATTTAATTTTATAAAATTCTAGCCATTTAAAGCGCTCTTGGTCAATTTCACTAACTCTTTCACTTGCCTCATTTCTTTCAACGATTTCATTATCATCTTGTGTACTACTCAACTCACGAATTCGCTCCGTCAATTCTTCTCTCTCTCTTCTTAGTTCAGAGTAATCTACTTTGCTAAAAGAGGAGTAAGGCAATGTTAGTTTTGCTGATATACTAAAATTTGAACCTCCTTCTGGATAAATCGGATCGTTGTAAGTGTTGTTTCTGCTCAAGCCAATAGTGTAGGCCAAGTTATTTGCATTTCCATCACCAAAAGTAAATAACCCTGTGTTATAATTGTTTAGGTCGAAATATTGGAAACTTAAGTTCTGAGAAAGTACAAAATAATCATCCGGGACAGTTAGTTTTTTTGCAATTCCAACACTTATCCCTGTGATATTAAAGCTTCTACTTTTATCGGCAGAACGTGTAGCTCTATTAAATAAAAATTGTTTTGTTTGTGATATAGAAGTTGAAAATTGAACAGGTTTTTTACCACCTAGCCAAGGCTCAGTAAATGAGAAACTATATGTTTGAAAAAATCGACTTGACTGCAGTCGTAATGCTAAACTCTGTCCATCTCCCATTGGTACAGGGTTGTACGCGTCTTTATTAAACAAATCTTTCACCGCAAAATTATTAAATGACAGCCCTAATGTTCCAATAAATCCACCACCACCATAACCGCCTTGAAGTTCGATCTGACTTGATCCTTTTTCAACAACACTATATTCCATATCAAGTGTTCCATCATTAGGGTTTACATTTTTGAAGTCTGGAGAAATTTCTTGAGCATCAAAAAATCCTAATTGACCAAGTTCACGAACGGTTCTAACAACATTGCTTTTACTGTACAATTGCCCTGGTCGTGTTCGTAATTCGCGATACACAACATGGTCATTAGTTTTATTGTTTCCTTTAACAGATATGTTTTTGAAATACGCAGGTTTCCCTTCAGTAATTCTAATTTCCATATCAATAACATTGCCATCGGTGCTGACTTCTACTGGTGTAATAGTAGAAAATAAATAACCATTGTTTTGATATAAATTTGTTAAATCGAAGGCGTCAGGATTTGAATTATCAGCAATTCGTTTTTCTAGCTCCACACCATTGTAAGTATCACCTTCTTTGATTTTTAATACTTGATTGAGTTGTTCATCAGAGTATATTGTATTGCCCAAAAAGTTAATTTTACCATAGGTGTATTTTTCTCCTTCTTCGATTTCAATATTGATGCTGATTGTTTTGTCATTATTTATTATTATACTATCAGAAATAATACGGGCATCTCTAAATCCTTTTTCTTTCAACTTATCAACCACACTAACAAGACCTTCTTTGTAATCTGCTTCTATAAATTTAGATCGTTTTAGGAATCGAACAGGATTGATTTGTTTTGTTTTTTTCATGGCTTTCCGCAGTCGTTTGCTGCTTAGTTTTTCATTGCCAGAAAATGTAATTTTTTTAATTTTTACCTTCTCACCTTTATCTATACGTATTTGCATATTGACCCTAGATTTTTCTACAGAATCCAAAACTTTGGTTGTGCCAATGATTGTTTTAGCGTTTAAAAATCCTTCTTTTCGATATTTATTTTCAAGATAATTTTTTGTTGTTGTGATAAGGTTTTCGGTAACTTTTGTTCCAGAAATTAGTTTGTTTTCGTCAATAATTTCACTAATCTTTCCTTTCTTGACTCCAGTAATTTTTACGTCTTTGAGCTCTGGAAGATCATCAAGCTGGATTTCTAAGTAAATATCATTGCCTTCGATTTTTGAAATAAAAACATCAATATTTGAAAAAAGATTTGAATCCCACAATTTTTTTATTCCATCACTAATTTTTGTACCTCCAGGAATGGTTATAGTTTCGTCTTTGACCAATCCAGAATAGGTAATAATTGTTTCTGCTCCGTACACAGTTTCGCCTTTTACACTTATATCTGCAATGATGTAGTCTTTTCTTTTGGACATATCTAATGCTTGCCCATGTGCAAGGTTGCTCATGAATATCATGAAACAAGCAATTATATATATGAATTTGTAGGTCTTTTTAGTTAAGTTGTTCGCTTGTTTTTCCAAATCTTCTTTCTCTTTTTTGGTAACTGGCAATAGCTTTGTACAAATCCTTATCACTAAAGTCTGGCCAAAAGACTTTTGTAAAATACAATTCGGCATAAGCAATTTGCCATAAAAGGAAATTACTCAGGCGTTGTTCTCCGCTAGTTCTAATTAATAAATCAACGTCTGGTAAATTTCGGGTGTAAAGATGCTGATTTATTACCGATTCATCAATTTTTTCGGGAGAAATTATATTATTTTTGATTTTTTCTCCAATTTCTTTCACTACGTGTGTCAATTCGTCCCTAGAACCATAGCTAAGAGCAAGGTTCAAAGTCATTCTAGAATTCATTTTTGTAGCTTCAATCACGTGTGATAATTCGTCAAATACTTTTTTTGGAAGTGTTTCAATATTTCCAATAGCATTCAGTTGAATATTATTTTTTTGAAGAGTATTCATTTCTTTTTTGAGTGAAGAAATCAATAACTGCATTAGTGTTTTTACTTCAAGTTTTGGGCGTTTCCAATTTTCTGTAGAAAAAGCATAAAGCGTTAGGTGTTCTATACCCAATTTAGCGCAACTCTCAACAGTATTTCTAACGGATTTAGTTCCATTTTCATGCCCAAAAGCGCGTATTCTCCCTCTAGATTTAGCCCAACGGCCATTACCATCCATAATTATGGCAATATGTTTTGGAAGAGGGTGATTGTGTATGTCTATTTCTTGATTCATTTAATAATTACAAAAACATGGGTTTCGGCCAAATGTATAAGTTAAGGTAATTCCGCTAAATACATACCAGTCTGTGTTATTAATATTTCCAAACCGTAATTTTTTTAATTCTTTTGTGTCTGGAACACTACCGTCCAATTCATCAGAAAAAGTATACCTTGCTGCAACTTCCATACCAAAAATAATATGATCAGTAAGGGTAACTTTTACGCCCAAAGCAATAGGAATCCCATAAGCATTGCTTCTTGTTTTTTCTGAAACGAGTACATTATTGGCGTAGTAAAAATTTGGATGATTTAGCATACTAACGCCTG
Organism: Flavobacteriaceae bacterium; assembly: GCA_965662485.1. Taxonomy (GTDB): domain Bacteria; phylum Bacteroidota; class Bacteroidia; order Flavobacteriales; family Flavobacteriaceae; genus UBA3537. Next base: position 9,891 of record CBFIIL010000022.1, read on the forward strand.
TATATAAATAGGGGCTAAAGTTAAAACTTCTTCTGTGCAAATCGAAATCTAAAAAGGTAAACTCCATCCCTGCAGAGACTTCCAAAGACCGTGCATTGAAATGGTACCCCCTCATTTCTCTTTTTGGGTCGCTAGAAAGATTGTCGTTTCCAAAAAGCGTTGTATAAATAACACTTGCCCTGTAGGAATGTCTAGGACTTCTGTTCCATCGAATAATCCCTCCAATGGCTAATTTTTTTGGCGCCACAAATGTTGTAGAACCAACATCACCAATAACATTTGTTCCTCCTCCAATTATACCAATTTCATAAATCTGGGAAACCCCAAGATTTGTGGAGAGTATAAAGATTAGGGAGAAGTATATGGTTTTCATCAACTTTTCAAATGTGTGCAAATATAACAAAATTGAACTCGCTTCAAAATGACTATATCATAGACTAAGTAAACTAAAAAAACAACAAATTATTGTTTAGTTTCTTTGATCGGCACCCCAAAGAAGTTTTTTACGTAAGGTTTCAATAAAAGTTACATCTTCAAGCTCAATCATATGAATGCTATATGGTGCTTTTTTGATTGTAATTCCAATTGAATTTTCAAGAGAATTAATTCGAGAATCCAAGGATACCAAATATTCATCTTCACGGCCACTGACTTTGAGTCTAATTTCTCTTCCAGCCGAAATAACAAGAGGGCGAGCATTTAAGTTGTGAGGTGCAATAGGGGTGAGAACCAAGCTGTCAGATTCTGGCATAATCACTGGACCACCACAACTCATTGAATAGCCTGTTGATCCAGTTGGTGTTGAAATGATAAGCCCATCGGCCCAATAGGAAGTCAAATATTCATCGTCTAACCATGTTTCTATACTAATCATGGAAGTTGTGTTTTTTCTGCTAATTGCAATTTCGTTTAGAGCAAAATCTAAATCAAAATTGGCGTGTTTTTTATCTGTTGTTACTGATAAAACACTGCGTTTTGAAATTCGATACTTTCCTTCAAAAATCTGATCCAAAGCACTAACAATCGCATCTTTTTTAATCGTTGCCAAAAACCCAAGTCGACCTGTGTTGATGCCAACAATTGGGATATTTAAGTCTTTTACATATGTAATAGCTCGTAATGTGGTACCATCACCTCCGACACTAATGACTAGATCAAAGGATGCATCTAATTTTTTAAATGTTTGAAAACCAAAACGGTCAATTTTTATTGAAGATTGCTCAAGAATGGAATCATAAAAGTTGTTTTCTATAGCAACTTCAACCGCCTTTTCACTCAAATATTCAGTAAGAGTTACAATGGCCGAGCGAGAGCGTTCATTAAAATCTGGTCCGTAGATAGCAATTTTCATAGTAGCAAAATTACAAATTTAAATAACGATCTAAGTATGCAGACCGATCTTTCAATGTTTTTAGGAAACTATCATCTTCATGGCCAGAAATAATGGTGTATCCATACCTCCTGAATGTTTCAAAAATAGCACTTAATCCAGAGTTTTCAATTTTTATGGTGATTTGTGCCATATCATTTTTAATTCTTGATACAAAAACACCCAATACTTTGACATTATTCGACTCTACAATTTGACAAACTTCACTAAACGAATAATCGTTGTAGGCTTTTTCTATAACAATTATACCTCCAGCTTCTGAGAAAAAAGGTGTATTCCTAAATAATGAAATCACATCAATTAATTGGTAATAACCAAGATAATTGTTGTGCTCATCAAGCACAGGCATAATGTTTGAATCATTGAGTGCAAACATATCTAAAACATCAAGCCAAATGGTGGATTGCCGTACATCAAAATGTTCTATAGCATATATTACATCTTCAACTTTTTCATTGGCGTCAAAACAATACACATCTGTTTCGGACAAGCATCCAATGTAAATTCCATCTTTTTGAATAGGAACATGAGAGTATGTTAATTGATTAAATACTTCTTGAAGTTCTGTTATAGGAGTATTTAAATCAAAAGGCTTTAGGTCGTTTATGATGTACTGATCTAGTGGCATAACTTGTTTTATGAGTCCATGCAAAATAATCAAAAATAATATACTTTAAGCTATGTACTTTGTATTTTTGCAGTTCTAAATATTCTGAGACATGACGAAGCTAAGTGTAAATATCAATAAAATAGCAACACTAAGAAATGCAAGAGGTGGTGATGTACCAAATATTGTACAGTTTGCAAAAGATGCACAGGAGTTTGGCGCTCAAGGCATTACCATTCACCCTCGCCCAGACGAACGCCATATTCGCTATCAAGACGCTTATGATTTAAAATCTGAGATTTACACAGAGTATAATATTGAAGGCAATCCTATTCCAAAATTTATTGATTTGGTAACAGCTATTAAGCCCACGCAGGTGACTCTTGTTCCAGATGCAGAAGACGCCATAACGAGCAATGCTGGATGGGATTGTATAAAACATCAATCATTTCTTTCAGAAATCATTAAAGAGTTTAAAAATAATGACATTCGCACTTCAATTTTTTTAGACCCAGATTTGCGACAAGTTGAGGCGGCAAAAGCAACAGGGATCGATAGGATTGAACTCTACACCGAAAATTTTGCCCAACAATATGCAATTGAAAATTTTAAGGCCGTAAAACCTTACTCCGATTGTGCCAAACTTGCGTATGATTTTGAGCTAGGCGTAAATGCGGGCCATGATTTATCACTAGATAACATCAAATTTTTTAAGCAAAATGTTCCTAATTTGTTAGAAGTTTCAATTGGTCATGCTCTAATTTCAGAAAGTTTGTATTTGGGGATAGAAAATGTCATTAACATGTACCTGAATCGATTAAAATAATGAGATTACATTCAAAAATATTTGGGGAGGGGACTCCTTTTATAATATTACACGGATTTTTGGGCATGGGCAACAATTGGAAAACATTGGGGAAGCGTTTTTCTCAATTGGGCTATCAAATCCATCTTATTGATCAAAGAAATCATGGAAGAAGTTTTCATTCAGATACATTTGATTATGAACTTCTAGCAGAGGATTTATTGACATACTGTACGCAGTATAATGTAAAAAAATGTATTGTATTGGGTCATTCTATGGGAGGGAAAACGGCAATGCTATTTACGGCGCTTTATCCAGATTTGGTAAATAAACTTATTGTTGCAGATATTGCTCCACGTTTCTACCCCATTCATCACGATGCAATTTTGGAAGGCCTATCAGCACTAGATTTTACAACTTTAAAAAATAGAACACAAGCCGATGAACAACTTTCAAATTATATTTCTGAATTTGGAATAAGACAATTTTTGCTAAAAAATCTGTATTGGGTTTCTCAAGGGCAGTTGGGATTACGGCTTAATTTAAATGCGTTAAAAAATAATGTAAGCGAAGTTGGAGAAGCACTACCTTCGCACCTCAAAGTTGAAACATCAACACTATTTTTAAGAGGAGACAAATCTGAATATATAGGTCTAGATGATGAAAAACAGATTTCTGTTCAATTCCTAAATTCTGATATCGTTACCATTTCAAATGCGGGCCATTGGCTTCATGCCGAAAACCCCAATGAATTTTTTACTGCGGTTTCTCATTTTATAGATTGATTTTCAAAACATTAAAATATTTGTACTCCATTAAAAATGTTGTACTTTTGCCACCCAATTTTTAATTCATTACAATGAATATTACAAGAGAAAATAAAAATGCCCTTAATGCGGTTGTAAAAATCGATATCGAAAAGAATGATTATTCTGAAAAAGTAGAGAAAATACTTATCGATTACCGAAAGTCTGCAAATATTCCTGGCTTTAGAAAAGGTCAAGTACCATTAGGATTGATAAAAAAACAATATGGAAAAGCGGTTTTAATCGATGAGGTTAATAAACTACTTCAAGAATCTTTAGGGAAATATCTTAATGATGAAAAACTTGATGTTTTAGGCAATCCTTTACCAAAACAACAAAACGATATTGATTGGGATGCCGATGCATTTTCTTTTGAATTTGAAATTGGATTGAGCCCAGAATTTGACATTAAATTAAATGGACGTAAATCTATTAAACACTACACAATTGTTGCAGATAATAAAATGATTGATGATCAAATTACTAACATTCAAAAGCAATATGGTCAATTGATTTCTAAGACTGAAGTTAGTAATGATGATGAAGTTACTGGAGTATTTTTTAATGATGAAGAAGGTATCGAATCAACAACAACAATTTCTCTAGAGAAAATCAAAGGCAAAGCTAACTTGAAAAAATTTATTGGTGCTAAAGTTGGCGACATCATCACTGTAAAAACAAAAGGACTTTTTACAGATGATCACGACTTGATAACCTATTTAAAGATTGATCATGATAAGGCACACGATTTAAATGTTCAACTCACTTTTACTGTGAATGAAATTAATGAAAGAGGTTTGGCCGATTTGGATCAAGAGTTATTTGATAAATTGTTTGGCAAAGACGCCATAAAAAGTGTTACTGAACTCAAAGCAAGAATAAAAGCAGATGCTGAAAAACAATTTGTTCAGCAGTCTGACCAAAAATTACTAAATGATGTTACAGAATATTTGGTAGAAAACACCAAGTTCGATTTACCATCTGAATTTTTACAGAAATGGTTACAAACTGTAGGTGAGGAGCCATTAACAGAACTACAAGCCAAAGAAGAATACGAAAAGTCTGAAAAAAGCATGCGCTACCAATTGATTGAAAGCAAGCTCATTGTAGACAACAATTTACAAGTTAATTTTGAAGAGCTTAAAGCTTTTGCAGGTGAGATGATAAAAGGTCAAATGGCGCAATTTGGGCAATTGAATCCAAGCGATAAAGAAGTAGAAGACATTGTGGCTAGAGTACTTTCAAATCAAGATGAAGTAAAACGTATGTCTGAACAACTCACAAGCCAAAAATTACTTAACTTTTATAAAGAAAATGCGAACCTAAAAGTCAAAAAATTAGCTTATGATGCTTTTGTTAAAGAAGTTTATGGAAAGTAATTAATAACGAAAAGTTCTTTAAAAACACTTCTTCGGAAGTGTTTTTTTGTTTTCAAAAATATTCAAAAGATTTAAATAATAGTATATTTACAATCTCAAAACAAATAAGTATATGGACTACGGAAACGAATTCAAAAAATTTGCAATTAAAGATCAAGGCATTAGCAGCACTTACTACGATAAAATTGTGAGTAGTATGACTCCAATGGGACTCACACCAAATATTATTGAAGAACGTCAAATGAATATTGCTATTTTTGATGTTTTTTCCAGATTAATGATGGATCGAATCATCTTTATGGGAACAGCCATAAATGATCAAGTCGCCAATATCATTCAAGCCCAACTTTTGTTTTTGGAAAGTACAGATTCGTCCAAAGACATTCAAATTTATATCAATTCACCTGGCGGAAGTGTTTATGCAGGTCTAGGAATTTACGATACAATGCAACTCATAAAACCTGACGTAGCCACTATTTGTACAGGAATGGCGGCGTCCATGGGAGCTGTACTGTTGTGTGCTGGAGAAAAAGGAAAACGAAGTGGATTGACACATTCTAGAGTGATGATCCATCAGCCATTGGGCGGCGCACAAGGTCAAGCCAGTGATATTGAAATTACAGCGCGTGAGATATTGACTTTAAAAGAAGAACTTTATAATATTATCTCAAAGCACTCTGGGCAGGATTATGACAAAGTATATGCCGATAGTGACCGTGACTATTGGATGAAAGCCGATAAGGCACTTGAATATGGTATGATTGACGAAATTCTTTCAAGAAAATAATCTTAATATCAACTCAACCTCAAACGACAATAATCGATGGCTAAAGAAGAACTAGAATGTTCATTTTGTGGTAAGCAAAAGGCAGATACAAACCTCCTAATTGCTGGTCTTGATGCGCACATTTGTGATCGTTGTATTGTACAAGCACATGGTATTGTTGCTGAAGAATCAAAACATGTAGGGCAGGAGCTAACACCTGAGGTTATGCTTAAAAAACCTCAAGAAATTAAAGCTTTTTTAGACAGCTATATTATAGGTCAAGAACAAACAAAAAAAGTAATGTCTGTAGCGGTGTATAACCATTATAAAAGATTACTTCAACCCGTTTCAGACGATGATATAGAAATTCAAAAGAGCAATATCATTATGGTAGGACAAACAGGGACAGGAAAAACCCTGATGGCCAAAACCATTGCCAAAATGCTCAATGTGCCACTAGCTATTGTAGATGCCACAGTTTTAACTGAAGCAGGCTATGTGGGAGAAGACGTAGAAAGTATGCTCACGCGTTTATTACAAGCTGCAGATTACAACCAAGAAAAAGCAGAGCGTGGCATTGTATTTATTGATGAAATTGATAAAATTGCTCGAAAAAGTGATAACCCATCAATAACTCGCGATGTGTCTGGCGAAGGCGTACAACAAGCTCTTTTAAAACTTTTGGAAGGTACTGTTGTTAATGTTCCACCGAAAGGTGGCAGAAAGCACCCCGATCAAAAATTTATTGAAGTCAATACAGAAAATATTTTATTTATTGCCGGAGGAGCTTTTGACGGTATAGAGCGACATATCTCTAAACGTTTAAACATGGCTGCCATAGGCTATAAATCTTCTCAAGAAGGCGAAAAAATTGACGGTCAAAATCTTTTACAATACATCACCCCAAAAGATCTTAAAGATTTTGGATTGATCCCAGAAATTATTGGCCGATTACCAGTACTCACCTACATGAATCCCTTAGACGCAGGAACACTTAAAGCGATTTTGACTGAACCTAAAAATGCTATCGTCAAGCAATACAAAAAACTGTTTGAAATGGACAATATAGCGCTAAGTTTTGAAGAAGACGCTTTGGATTTTATTGTTCAAAAGGCTGTAGAATATAAACTTGGTGCAAGAGGATTGCGTTCTTTGTGCGAAGAAATCCTAACAGACGCTATGTTTACATTACCTGGAAGCAAAGAATCTTCACTTGTTGTGGATAAGGATTATGCTAAAAAGCATTTGAGTCGCACCCGCTTAAAGCAACTAAAAGCGGTATCCTAAAACTTCTCCTTTTTACATATTTTTTAATAAAAATTTATTAAAACAATCTTTTTTGTTTAAAGACAAAAGCTTTGTGTTAAACAGTAGTTTAAAATACTGTTAAAAAAATGTTAAAACATAATTTAAAATGAAATTCTGAGAGGAAACTCGTTTAAATTCGGGAAGCAAAAAACTCAAAACTACTAAACAACTATGAATAAAAATTACTTTAGCCTATAACATTTTTCAAAACTTTTTCCACACGCTTATTTGAACATTCAATGTTCATGTTTGTGTTAGGGTTTCGTGTCTTGTGTACACATAAGACCATGAATAGAAATGACTTCCCAATCGCCATCAATGGGAATTGAATCTAAATTGGTTTGTTTTGAAATATTGTTGGGTTTTTGACTTGCACAGGAATTCAGAACAAGAATCGACAAAATAAAAATTTTGGATATCATAGTAGTTTATATTTAGGGTTAAAATTATATTAAATATAACAAGATTGTATAAATGTGAGCAACTTGTATGCCATAATTTGGACTCTGAAAAATTTACCCCAGTTTCATTAATTCTTCCAGAAGTTCTCTAGAGTTAGAGAGTCTGGGGACTTTGTGTTGACCACCAAGTTTGTTTTTACTTTTTAACCAGTTATGAAATTGTTGAGGTTGCGCTACATTGATTTTTGGACGATTTAATGTTATATTGTTATAGCGTTTGGCTTCATAATCGGAGTTTAGAGCTTTAAGAGCGTTGTCTAGTAATTCTGTAAAATAATTGATGTCTTTTGGTGCAGTTTTAAATTCAATTAGCCATTCATGTGCGCCTTTTTGCTTGCTTTTCATAAAAATAGGGGCTACGGTGTAGTCTATTATTTCACAGCCTATTTTTTTGGAGACATTTTTTAGGGCTTTATCCGTATTTTCAATAATGAGTTCTTCTCCAAAAACATTGATAAAATGTTTGGTTCGCCCTGTTACTTTAATGCGGTAAGGGTCAATACATGTAAAGCGGACTGTATCTCCAATTTTGTAGCGCCACAACCCCGCATTGGTGGTAATGATAATGGCATAGTTTTTTCCTTTTTCTACTTCATATAATGGAATTACTTTTTCATTTTTAGTTCCATAGGTATCCATTGGAATAAATTCATAAAATATACCATAGTCTAACATCAAAAGCAATTCATCAGAGTCATTTTGATCTTGTATGGCAAAAAAACCTTCTGAAGCATTATAGGTTTCGTAGTATTTAAACGAGGACGATGGTATGATGTTTTTATATTGCTCAGCATAAGGTAAAAAACTGACACCACCATGAAAATAAACTTCTAAATTAGGCCAAATTTCCAGAAGATTTGTCTTCCCAGTACTTTCCAGTACATTATTAAGTAATACTAACATCCAAGAGGGGACACCCGCTAAACTTGTAACATTTTCATTTATAGTTTCGTCTACAATGGCTTGCATTTTTGATTCCCAGTCGCTCATTAAAGATACTTTGTTACTAGGGGTACTGCTAAATTCTGCCCAAAATGGCATATTATCAATTAGAATTGCAGAAAGATCGCCAAAAACAGTCCCATTCTCCTCGTATAATTCTTTACTTCCACCAAGCCTTAAATTTTTACCATTAAATAATTCAGAATCAGGGTTATTATTGAAATACATGCACAATAAGTCTTTTCCAGCGGCATAGTGACAGTCTTCCAAAGAGGCGTTACTAACAGGGATGAATTTACTTTTAGCATTTGTTGTTCCGCTAGATTTCGCAAACCATTTTATGGGTTTTGGCCAAAAGATATTTTGCTCTCCCCTACGAGAGCGCTCAATGAGTTTGTGATAATTTTCGTAGGTTGAAATGGGAACTCTTTTTGCAAATTCTCGATATGTTCTTATAGACTTAAAATCGTACTGTTGTCCAAACTCTGTATGTTTTGCCGACTCTAAAAGATTTGTAAGCAGCTCATTTTGAACCTCATAGGGATATTTAAGAAATAAATCTATTTGGTGAAATCGTTTCTTTAATATCCAACTTGCAACGGAATTGACTAATGGAATTGGCATAAAAATTATATATATTTACAAGGTTAAAAGTAATAAAAAATCTCAATGCTCTATCAAGGTGTTCTTACTAAAATGCAAACGGAGTTTGCAGACCCCATTAATTATTATTTGAATTTGGATAATAACTTGATTCAGGTGCATCAATTACTACAAAAAAAACTAACGATAGAATTTGCAGGATATGAATGTTTAAATTGTGGAAGCGATGAAACAACCTTTCGACAAGGATTTTGTAAATCATGCTTTTTTGAACAGCCACAAACTGCCGATTGGATTATGCGTCCAGAGTTGAGTAAAGCTCACTTAGGAGTCGAGGATCGCGACTTAGAATTTGAAAAAAAGGTTCAATTACAACCACATATCGTTTATCTAGCAAATTCTAGCAATGTAAAAGTAGGGGTTACTAGAAAAACACAAGTTCCAACGCGTTGGATAGATCAAGGAGCGCAGGAGGCTTTAGAAATTTTGGAAGCTCCAAATCGGTATTTAGCAGGCATAGCAGAAGTTGCCCTAAAAAAATACATTAGTGACAAAACTAATTGGCGCAAAATGCTTAAAGGTGATGCCAGTTTTGAAGATTTAAAGACATGGCGTCATCAACTCTCAAGCCATTTGCCAAAAGAAGTACAACCGTATTTCCTTGGAAATAAAGAACCTTTAATTTTAAAATTTCCAGTTCAAAAATATCCAGAAAAACCACAAAGTTTGAATCTCAACAAAACACCACAATATAGCGGTATTCTTGTAGGGGTAAAAGGGCAGTATCTTATATTTGATGATGATACAGTTTTCAACATTAGAAGTAATGAAGGCTTAGTTATAAAACTTGATGTTGGTGCTTAATCCAGTTCAATTTCTTCGTTGATATCAAGCTTAAATCGTTTCCTAAAATAATAAACACCCAAATATAAAAAAGGAGTGTCTAATGCTGCAATGATAACTTTAAATAAAAAACCTGCAAGTAAAAGTCCACCAAACAAATTCCAGTCGATTTCACCAAATATACATAGTAACAATAATACAGTTGCAGTGTCTATAAATTGTGATAAAAAAGTAGAACAATTATTTCGTAACCAAAGGTGTTTGCCTTGTGTCAATTTTTTCCAAAAGTGATAAATCTGGATATCTACAAATTGTGCAAATAGATAGGCTAACATACTCGCCAAAACAGCAATTGCAGTACTCCCAAAAACTGTTGAAAATAAATTATCTGAAACAGGCGACCAATTAGTAGCTGGAGCAACATTAGCTACATAAATGATTCCCATTGCAAAAAAGGAGGCAAATATTCCTCCAATAACTACTTCGTTAGCTTTTTTCTTTCCATAAATTTCACTAATTAAATCTGTAATTAGAAAGGTGATAGGGTATGGCAAGATACCCACAGAAATTTCAAATAATTTGACGCCAAAAATTGAAAAATCAAAAGGGTAGTAATAAAAAAATTTTTTAAAAATTAAATTTGAAACTACCAAAGAGGTAATAAATAATAGGCCAAGAATTAAATAAAGGCGTTGTGCTAAAACTTTGTCTTTCAGAGTCATTGGTTGTCAATAAATACTTTAGTAAAGATATAATTTTAATTTTTCTTTTACCTAAATTGCTGTTTCGTATGAGTGATCAAAAACGACTATATATAGGACTTGGAAGTAATGTAGGTAATCGGTTTTCCTTTTTGCAATCGGCTATTGACTCCATCCATTGTGAAGTGGGAAGTGTGATAAAAATTTCCTCCTGCTATGAAACACCAGCAATAGGGTTTAAAGGTGATGCTTTTATCAATGCTTGTATTGAAGTCAGAACTTGTTTTTCAGCCGAACTGGCACTTTCAAAACTTCTTCATATCGAGGAACAACATGGGCGAAAACGCTACGACGATGGCCAATATCATGCTCGAACCATTGATCTCGACATATTATTTTTTAATGAAGATATCATTGAAAACAAAATACTAAGTGTTCCTCATCCACGACTCGATCAACGGCGCTTTGTATTGCAACCCCTCAACGAAATTGCACCAGAACTTGTTCATCCAGTTCAGAATAAAACAATATCAACGCTATTGGAATGTACTAAAGATAATAGCACAATTAAAAAACAAAAAGAAACATTACGAAACCCAATTGAAAGATTTGATTTTTCTTCCTATAATTTTATTGCTATTGAAGGGAATATTGGTGCTGGAAAATCGAGCTTGACACAAATGATGGCCGAAGATTTTAATGCGAAATCTATTTTTGAACGTTTTGCGGACAATCCATTTCTTCCAAAATTTTATGAAGATTCAGAACGGTATGCATTTACTTTAGAAATGTCTTTTTTGGCCGACCGTTACCAACAGATTTCTGATGATCTATCTCAATTGGATTTATTCAAAGATTTTATAATTGCCGACTATGATGTATTTAAGTCGCTTATATTTTCAAAAATCACTTTGCAAGAAGATGAGTTTTTGTTGTATAGAAAATTGTTTTATCAAGTCTATAAAGATATAAAACGTCCAGATTTGTACGTGTACTTGCATCAAAATATTGAGAAATTACAAAAAAACATCAAAAAGCGGGGAAGAGATTATGAAAGAAATTTGGAGTCTACTTATTTGAATAAAATCCATATGGGATATTTAGACTTTATCAAAAACAATCCAACGTTTAAGGTGAAAATTATTGATATTTCAGATCGTGATTTCATTGAAAATCGTCACGATTATTTGTGGTTACTTGAACAGATTCAAGGTTAATTTATTTTTGAAAATAAATCCCAAAGCACTACACCACAACTCACAGCAATATTTAATGAATGTTTGGTGCCAAATTGAGGAATTTCAATCACCTCGTCACATTGACTTACAACCTCTTGTGAAACCCCTTTAACCTCATGCCCAAAAACAACGGCATAGGTGCTGTTTTTTTTAGCAGAAAAGTTTTGAAGCATAGTAGCATTTTCGGCTTGCTCAATGGCTATAACGCGTATGCTTTTTTGTTGCAATTCTTTTACAACATCCAAGGTGTTTTCAACATAAGACCAGCTTACAGATGCTGTACTTCCCAAAGCCGTTTTTTGAATATCTTTATGAGGCGGCGTTGCAGTAATTCCACAGAGATATATATGTTCAATCCTAAAAGCATCAGAGGTTCTAAAAACGCTCCCTACATTGTTTAAACTTCTAATATTATCTAAAATAACAATAAGCGGTGTTTTTTCAACGGATTTGAATGCTTCTACACTCAATCGATCCAATTCGCTATTTTTCAGTTTTCGCATGGGCGGAATTCTCTATTGTTAGGTTTTAAAACACACTAAAATTAGTTACATTAGCATCTTTATATACACACAAAAGTACGCTTTTAATACAAAGATTCATTGGCCAAAAAAGTAAAAAAGGAAACTCCACTCATGAAACAGTACAATGCCATCAAGGCAAAGTACCCCGATGCACTTTTATTGTTTCGTATTGGAGATTTTTATGAAACTTTTGGAAGTGATGCAGTAAAAGCATCAAAAATTTTAGACATTATATTGACTAAACGCGGGGCTGGAAGTCAAAGTGAAACAGAACTTGCAGGATTTCCACATCATTCTTTGAACACCTATTTGCCAAAATTAGTCAAAGCTGGAGAGCGCGTGGCCATTTGCGACCAATTGGAAGATCCAAAACAAACCAAAAAAATTGTAAAACGTGGGGTTACAGAACTCATCACGCCAGGAGTATCGCTAAATGATGAGGTTTTAAGCTCAAAATCAAATAATTTTTTAGCCGCTGTCTATTTTGGAAAAATAACTGGGGTTTCGTTTTTGGATATTTCTACAGGGGAGTTTTTAGTGGCTCAGGGTAGCGAAGCTTACGTAGCCAAATTGCTTCAAAATTTTAATCCTAGTGAAGTTCTTATTGAAAAACAAAAAAGGTCTCTTTTTAATAAGACTTTTGGAGATGATTTTCATGTATTTTTTTTGGAAGATTGGGTATTTCAAAACGATTACGCCTACGAGTCCTTGTGTAAACATTTTCAAACCAAAACGCTTAAGGGTTTTGGTGTAGATGCCTTAAATTATGGTCTTGTGGCATCTGGAGCTATTCTTCATTACTTAGGAGAAACACAACATCACAAATTACAACACATTACGTCTATTGAGCGTATTTTAGAAGATGATTTTGTGTGGATGGATAAATTTACCATTAGAAATTTGGAATTATACCATTCTACAAATTACAATGCTGTAACACTGATTCAAATTATCGATAAAACTCTTTCACCTATGGGTGGTCGATTGTTGAAACGTTGGTTGGCATTGCCATTAAAATCCGTTGAAAAAATTCAGGCACGCCACGAAGTGGTTCAGTTCTTTTATGAAAATGAAGTAGAACTTCAGCAATTGCAATCTAGTATCAAAGGCATTGGCGATTTGGAACGATTAATCTCAAAAGTTGCTACGGGTAAAGTTAATCCTCGTGAAGTTGTACAATTGAAAAATTCTTTAGAACAAATTTTACCAATTAAAGCATTAGCTCTTAATTGTGGACATTCTACATTGGCAATATTAGGGAATCGTATAAATGATTGTGAGGAATTTAGAGAAAAAATTTCAAGCACTCTAAACGAAGAAGCACCAGTAAATATTTTAAAAGGAAACACTATTGCATCAACAGCATCAGAAGAACTAGAAGCATTGCGAGCTATTGCATTCTCTGGTAAAGATTATTTGGATCAAATGTTGGCGCGTGAAAGTGAAGCGACTGGTATTCCTTCTTTAAAAATTGCTTCAAATAATGTTTTTGGGTATTATATTGAAGTTCGAAACACACACAAAGACAAGGTTCCAGAACATTGGACACGTAAACAAACATTGGTCAATGCAGAGCGTTACATTACAGAAGAACTAAAAGAATACGAACAAAAAATATTAGGCGCAGAAGATCAAATTTTGGCTATTGAGCAACGCATATTTTCAGAGTTAATTAGCTGGATGCATGATTATATTAAACAGGTTCAGCAAAATGCATATTTAATTGCTCAATTGGATTGTTTGAGTGCTTTTGCACATCTGGCTAAGCAACACCATTATATTTCTCCAATATTAGATAGTACTTATGATTTAGATATCAAAAAAGGTCGCCATCCTGTAATTGAACAGCAATTGCCACTGGGTGAAACCTATGTTGCTAATGATGTTTTTTTAGATCGCGAAACGCAGCAAATTATTATGATTACAGGGCCAAATATGTCGGGGAAGTCTGCAATTTTACGCCAAACAGCCTTAATTGTTTTATTGGCACAAATAGGGAGTTTTGTCCCTGCCGAATATGCAAGAATTGGTGTGGTTGATAAACTTTTTACTCGTGTTGGCGCAAGTGATAATATTTCTATGGGCGAATCTACTTTTATGGTAGAAATGAATGAAACTGCTTCAATTCTAAATAATATTTCGGAACGAAGTTTAGTGTTGTTAGATGAAATTGGACGAGGGACAAGCACTTACGATGGGATTTCTATTGCATGGGCAATTAGTGAGTACTTACATGAACACCCATCGCGCGCTAAAACGCTTTTTGCGACGCATTACCATGAATTGAATGAAATGACCGAAACGTTTTCACGCATAAAAAATTATAATGTTGCTGTTAAAGAGTTGAAAGACAATGTGTTGTTTTTAAGAACTTTAGTTGCTGGTGGAAGTCAGCATAGTTTTGGAATTCATGTCGCAAAAATGGCAGGAATGCCACAGGCGGTGTTACAGCGTTCAAAGAAAATATTAAAACAACTCGAAAAATCACATTCTGGAGACGAATTAACGGCCAAAGTCAAAGATTTGAGTTCTGACATGCAATTGAGTTTTTTCAATTTAGATGATCCTTTATTGGAAGAATTGAAAGCTGATATTTTGGACACAGATATTGACAGACTAACGCCTGTTGAGGCCTTGATGAAGCTGAATGAAATTAAGCGTATGCTTACAAAAAAGAAATGATGACAAAAGACAAAAAAAACTTTGGTATTATCAGAAATGTGTTAAATTTGCAACCCCTTTGTTTGTCAAAGGAACGTTCTTATAAATTGCGAAAGTAGCTCAGGGGTAGAGCATCACCTTGCCAAGGTGGGGGTCGCGGGTTCAAATCCCGTCTTTCGCTCAGAATTTTTAAGTCTTA
>CBFIIL010000023.1:0-23757 GCA_965662485.1 Flavobacteriaceae bacterium
TTGCTGGTTATGCTGTTGTGGGGCTTATTGTTGCACTAATCGTTAAGAAAACAGATACAAGCGAAGCTTAATTTCGTTATTTTTGGGGATTGTAAGTCAACCGTATGGATATTTCTGTCGTCATACCCCTTTTGGATGAGCAAGACTCATTGGTAGAACTCCATGATTGGATTGCACAAGTCATGCAGTCCAATCAGTTGACTTATGAACTAATTTTTATTGATGATGGTAGCCGTGATCAATCTTGGGAAGTCATCACTAATTTAAATCAAAAAAACCCATCGGTTTTGGGTATACAGTTTTCAAAAAACTTTGGAAAATCTCAAGCCCTTCATGCAGGTTTTGAAAAAGCAAAAGGCGATGTAATTATTACAATGGATGCCGATTTACAAGATAGTCCCGATGAAATTCCAGAACTTTTTCGTCTTGTAAAAAACAATAAGCACGACATTGTTTCGGGTTGGAAAAAAAAGCGTTATGACGCTTATCTTACAAAAAATTTACCCTCAAAACTTTTTAATTGGGCCGCTCGAAAAATTTCAGGGCTAAAACTACATGATTTCAATTGTGGCCTAAAAGCCTACAAAAAAGAGGTGGTAAAAAGCATCGAGGTTTATGGAGAAATGCACCGCTATATTCCTGTTTTGGCGGTCAATAATGGATTTAAGAATATCATTGAAAAACCCGTTGTGCATCAAGCAAGAAAGTATGGAAAAACAAAATTCGGTATGGAACGATTTATAAATGGATTTTTAGATTTAATTACAATTTGGTTCATCTCCAGATTTGCCAAACGTCCTATGCACTTTTTTGGACTGCTAGGCGTATTAATGTTTATTATTGGCTTTGGATTTGCCTTCTACTTGGGGCTAGATAAACTCTACTTTAATCCCTCTGGTCGTCTTATTTCCGACCGCCCAGAATTTTTTATTGCACTCACCACCATGGTGATTGGAACTCAGTTTTTTGTGGCTGGTTTTTTGGGTGAAATTATTTTACAATCTAGAAACAACAAAGAACGCTATCATATTAGTGATACAACGAAATCAAATTAAAATTAATTTAAACGAAAGCAAATATTTACATTTGCAAAAAAAGAACTCAAATGAAACAGTTACCTATAGAAAATATAAAAAAAGTCTCCTGGAATTGTGGAAAAATACAAATTGTCTATAAGGACGGCTCTAAATTACAATCTTCTGCTGAAAACATTGTTTTGATTTCTGATTATAAAAATAGTAGTAACATACCTTTAAACGACCATTGTCTTTAAAAAATGTATAAAATGACAAAGCTAAGCCCTGAAGTGGCAAAAAACGTTGACCACTGGTCATCAGATTTATTTGACGAGAGTACACGCTCTGAAATTAAAAATTTAGAAAACAACCAAGAAGAATTAGAAGATCGATTTTATAAAAATCTTGATTTTGGAACTGGCGGAATGCGTGGCGTTATGGGTGTTGGCACCAACCGTATTAACAAGTATACCTTGGGGAGAAATACTCAAGGGCTTTCCAACTATCTCAAACAAATTTATCCCAATAAAAACCTCAAAGTTGCAATTGCCTATGACTGCCGACATAACAGTCAAGCCTTTGCAAAAATTGTAGCTGATGTCTTTTCAGCTAATGGTATAGAAGTTTTTTTATTTGAAGATTTACGCGCTACCCCTGAGCTCTCATTTGCTGTAAAACATCTGAATTGCCAGTGCGGAATTGTACTTACCGCATCACACAATCCTCCAGAATACAACGGCTACAAAGTGTACTGGGAAGATGGTGGACAACTTGTTCCACCGCATGATAAGTCTATTATTTCAATCATTAATGATTTAGATTATACCGAAATTAATTTTTCTGCAAAAAAAGACCTCATCCATTCTATTGGTGAAGATATAGATGATGTATTTATAAATGCGTCTGTAAAAAATGGAACATTAGAAAAAAACAACAATGCAAACAGAGAAAATTTAACGGTTGTATTTACATCATTGCATGGAACCTCTATAACGGCAGTTCCAGAAACATTGAAAAGAGCGGGCTACACCAACGTACACATTGTTGAAGAACAAGCAACTCCAAACGGTGATTTCCCAACCGTAAAATCTCCAAATCCTGAAGAACCTGAAGCATTGAAAATGGCATTAGAATTAGCCGAAAAAGTAAATGCAGATATTGTTATTGGTACAGACCCTGATTGTGATCGTTTAGGAATTGCTGTTAGAAATACAAAAGGACAACTTACACTTCTAAATGGTAACCAAACCATGGTAATAAGGACCAAGTTTTTACTGGATCAATGGAAAAACCAAGGTAAAATTAATGGTAACCAATTTGTAGGATCAACCATCGTATCAACCCCAATGTTACCAAAACTTACAGAACACTATGGTGTAGAATGTAAAATTGGACTGACAGGGTTTAAATGGATAGCAAAAATGATTGAGGAGTATCCAACTATGGATTTTATAGGTGGTGGCGAAGAAAGTTTTGGATTTATGGTGGGTGATTTTGTTCGCGACAAAGACGCGGTAACCTCTACTCTACTCGCTTGTGAAATTGCTGCCCTAACTAAAGCCTGTAATAGCTCATTTTTTCAAGAACTTATTGAATTGTATTGTAGGCATGGGTTTTATAAAGAACGTTTAATTTCCATCACTAAAAAAGGAAAAAAAGGAGCCGAAGAAATTCAAAATATTATGGATCAGGCACGCAACAATCCACACCAAAGCATAAATAACTCAAAAGTGATTCGTATTGACGACTACATGTCATCAATATCGAAGCATATGATAAATAATTCTTTATCTGAAATTGCAATTCCAAAAGCAAACGTTCTTATATTTACAACAGAAGATGGTAGTAAAATAGCATTGAGACCAAGTGGTACTGAGCCCAAAATAAAATTTTACATCAGTGTCAATACAACACTATCAAGTACTAATAATTATGAAGAAGTGAATCATGTTTTAGAACAACAGATTGATAACATCATAGCTTCAATGCAACTCATTTAGAATGAAAAAAATTATACAACAATTATTGCCATTTATAAAAAACTACAAAAAACATTTAGTACTAAATATTGTATTTAACCTGTTGTATGCGCTTTTTAGCACCTTAGCATTTGTATCGCTTATTCCAATGCTTAACGTCTTATTTGATAAAACTAAAAAGATCGCCAAAGAACCTGTTTGGACTGGAATTGGAGGGCTAAAGGATTATGGAAATGACTTGCTCAATTATAAAGTTTCATCCCTATTAGACGAGGGAAACCCGCAAATGGCACTTTTGGTAGTTGTTGCGCTGGTGATCATTACTTTTTTCTTTAAAAATTTATTCGGATACCTCTCCATGCAACACGTTATGTATCTCAAAAACGGTGTTTTAACAGATTTAAGAAAGAATATGTATAAACATATTATTGAACTTCCTATAAGCTTTTATTCTAAACGTAAAAAAGGTGATATTATGGCTCGTGTTTTAGGAGATATCAATGAAATGCAAAACTCGTTTTTTATTCTTTTAGAAATTATTGTTAGAGAACCATTGACTATCATATTTTCACTTGTTGTAATGTTTAGTATAAGTTGGCAACTTTCTATTTTTGTCTTGCTTTTTATTCCAATTTCAGGATTTTTGATTTCAAGTATTGGAAAACGCCTCAAACGACAATCATTACGTGCACAACAAGAATCAGGACAACTTATTTCAACTGTTGAAGAAACACTTACTGGTCTAAAAATTGTAAAAAGTTATAATGCTGAAATCAACTTCAAAAAAAGATTTACTGATTCTGCAGATAGAATTTTAAAACTCGTCAATAAAATTGGACTTAAAAATAATTTAGCAGGTCCCCTTAGTGAGGTTTTAGGAATTATTACTATCGCAATACTTCTGTGGTATGGTGGTAAACTTGTACTGATTGAAAAGACTATTGAAGGTACTACGTTTATTGGTTTTATGGCTTTAGCTTACGGAATTTTAACTCCAGCAAAAGCCATAAGTAAAGCATCCTACAGAGTAAAAAATGGTGTTGCTGCTGCCGATAGAGTTTTTGAAGTCTTGTATCATAAAGACACAATGCCAGACCATAAAAATGCACTAAAGTTATCTGGATTTACTAATAAAATTCAACTCAAAAATGTTTCATTCAAATACGAAAATGAATACGTTTTAAAAAATTTCTCTATGACCGTTGAAAAAGGTCAAAGTGTGGCTTTGGTGGGACAATCAGGGAGTGGAAAATCGACTATTGCAAATCTATTGACACGTTTTTATGATGTTAACGAAGGTACTATTTCTATTGATGGAAATGACATCAAAAATACAACCAAAACCTCCTTGCGCTCACAAATAGGTTTGGTAACTCAAGATTCTATTTTATTTAATAATAGTATAAAAAACAACCTAAAAATTGGAAAAGATTCTGCAACTGACGAAGAGATTATAGATGCCCTTAAAGTTGCCAATGCTTGGGAATTTGTAAAACAACTTCCAAAAGGGATTGAAACCAATATTGGGGATGCTGGAAACAGTCTTTCTGGTGGACAAAAACAACGGTTAAGCATTGCAAGAGCAGTCCTTAAAAATGCTCCTATTATGATTTTAGATGAGGCTACCTCTGCCCTTGATACTGAAAGCGAACGTTTGGTGCAGGATGCTTTAGAAAATATGATGAAAAACAGAACTTCTGTGGTTATAGCACATCGTCTTTCTACCATTCAAAATGCTGATCATATTATTGTAATGAAGCAAGGTAAAATGGTTGAGCAAGGTAAACATCAAGAGCTTCTAGACAAAAAAGGGGTTTATTACTCCTTAGTCATGATGCAGTCATTCGACTAATTTTTTTTTATTAACTTAAAATCCAATTGAACAATACGTCCTTTTCCTGCTGCAAAAGCTACACTGTCATTTAAAAATCGAAAGGTATAAAAACCTTCATCACTTAATGATGTCCATGATGTACCTCCGTCTGAACTATAATCTATCCCCTCAAAACCAATAGCAACCAAACCTTTGGCATCAGAATTGGGAACATATTGCACACAACTGCGATAGCCTGGATTATTCTCATCTCCTACCGCATGCCATGTTTGACCTCCATCAGAAGTTTTTATAACAGTGTTGATATTAGATTTTGATTGGGTGTAGTCACCCCCAACAGCAACACCATTTTTGGTGTCATAAAAATCAATACTATATATTCCTGTGGTTTGAGCACCTTGTATAATAGGTGTATCAAAAACAGTCCAAGAATGACCTTTATCTGATGAATAAAACACTCGACTTGCCACGCCTCCACTTGCAATCCAAACATGATTTCCAACAATTGAAATATTGGTATCACTTGCCGCAAAAGCCGCCTCGCCATTAACCGCTTTAGGGAATTGTTCGCAAGGAATTTTATACCAATTTTCGCCACCATCTCTGGTCATTAAAATACTTAAACAATCGTCTGTAGGATCACCCATTGCAATACCTTCCTGAGTATTCCAAAAATCCATACTGTCATAAAAAACAGCTGCATCCGACTCAGAATACACTAGTTTTGAATTTTTGTACAAATAGGCAGGGCTAGCAATACTTAAAGCAAATACATTCTCATTCACTAAAGCCATTGAACGTACATTAAGCGTGTCAGATGTAAATCGATTTTTCATTAATGATTTAGATTTTAAATCAAAATGATATACATCTGCAACAGATGAAATTGCTACCAACTCCTTGCTATTCAATTCTAAGGCTCTAATATTGAGTAATGAATCTTCAATAATGGGAGTGATTTGAACAGTATTAAAAACAGGGATTGGCTTATAATTTTTACAACCATACAAGGCTAAAAAAAACATGACTTTTAAAGATAAGTTTATTTTCATAATAATATTCATTGAGTTTGAAATCTAATATAGAGAATTCCTCAATGTTAAACCATTAATAAAGTGTAACTTTGCATTTGAAACAGACCAATTTTTATGCGTTTACACAGAAATCTTTGTTTTGCCGTTATTGACGGTGTTTTACAAGTCTTCAATGATGGAGATTATGCCGATAAAGTCATTCAAACACTTTTAAAGCGTGATAAACGTTGGGGAAGTCGTGATCGTGGGTTTGTAGCCGAAACGACCTACGACATTGTGCGGTGGAAACGACTTTATGCTGAAATTGCGGAAGTTAAAGAACCTTTTAGTCGTGATGATGCATGGCGACTTTTTGCAGTTTGGGCAACACTTAAAGGCATTAAACTCCCCGACTGGAAATATTTTGAGGGCACTCCAACTCGAAAAATAAAAGGCCGTTTTGATGAAGCCTCGAAAATACGTAAAATTAAAGAGTCTATACCTGATTGGATTGACACTTTGTGCGTTACAGAACTGGGCGACAGCATTTGGTCTAAAGAATTGGCCAAACAGAACGAACAAGCCGAGGTTATTTTGCGAGTCAATACACTAAAGACAAGCAAAAAAGACCTTCAACTCAAATTGCAATCCGAAAACATTGAAACGAACGAAATCAAAGGATATCCATTTGCTTTGAAACTTGTAGAGCGCGCCAATGTTTTTAAGACAGAGGCCTTTAAAAAGGGCTGGTTTGAGGTGCAAGATGCCTCGTCTCAATTGGTCGCAGCTTACCTCGATGTAAAGCCTGGAATGAAAGTCGTTGATGCATGTGCTGGAGCTGGAGGAAAAACCCTTCATCTATCGGCGCTCATGGAAAATAAAGGGTCGCTTATTGCAATGGATATTTACGAAAGTAAGCTTAAAAAGCTTAAAATTCGTGCCAGAAGAAATGGAGCACATAACATCGACATGCGCGTTATAAACTCTACAAAACCCATTAAGAAGTTAAAAGAAAAAGCAGACCGCTTACTTATTGATGCTCCTTGTTCTGGACTCGGGGTATTGCGTCGTAACCCTGATTCAAAATGGAAATTACAACCCGAATTTTTGAATAAAATTAGAGGAACTCAACAACACATTTTGCAAGAGTATTCTAAAATATTAAAACCTGGTGGTAAAATGGTCTATGCCACATGTTCGGTGTTACCCTCTGAAAATCAAGAACAAATTAAAACTTTTCTAACTTCTAAAGAAGGTCAAAACTTTGATTTGATAAAAGATAAAAGCATCCTAGCACATCAAAGTGGCTATGATGGATTTTATATGGCGCTACTTGAAAAAAAACATGTTCAAAACACGTGAATAACTCTTAAAAATAGCGCCATACATTAGCAATAATTACACACAAAAAAATTAAATTTGCACTAATTGATAATTATCAAATTTAAGCGCATGATTCACTTCTTTGGCCAACCAGATACCAAAGTTTTTGCAGTACAAACCCAAGGCGAATTATCCCCCGAAGACCTCACAAAATTGCAATGGCTTTTTGGTAACCAATCCAAAATAAATAATTCAACGATTGAAACCTCTTTTATTGGTCCTCGCGCTGCAATGATTACTCCTTGGAGTACAAATGCTGTAGAGATTACTCAAAATATGGGGATTTCAGGCATCATACGTGTCGAAAAATTTGAAGCTACAACAAAAGATCACCAAGGCTTCGATCCGATGATTTCAGAAAAATTTACAGCACTCAATCAGCAGATTTTTGATATCAATATTTCTCCAGAACCTATCTTGAATATTACTGACATTGCAGCCTACAATACTCAAGAAGGACTTGCGCTTAGCAACGAAGAAATTGATTACCTCAATGCCGTTAGTGAAAAAATAGGTCGCCCTCTCACTGATTCTGAAGTGTTTGGATTTTCACAAGTGAATTCTGAGCATTGTCGCCATAAGATTTTTAATGGAACTTTTGTCATTGATGGCGAAGAACAACCCACTTCCCTATTCAAGCTCATCAAAGAAACCTCAAAGCAAAATCCCAACAACATTGTCTCTGCTTACAAAGACAATGTAGCCTTTATCAAAGGGCCTGTAGTAGAACAATTTGCACCCAAAAGTGCTGATAAACCTGATACGTATGTGACCGAAGATTTTGAATCTGTGATTTCTTTAAAAGCTGAAACACATAATTTTCCAACAACTGTAGAACCTTTCAACGGAGCAGCAACTGGTTCTGGTGGTGAAATCAGAGATCGCCTTGCAGGTGGAAAAGGCTCCTTACCATTAGCAGGAACAGCGGTATATATGACCTCCTACTCGCGATTGTTAGACAACCGTCCATGGGAAAATGGTTTTAATGAAAGGCAATGGTTGTATCAATCACCAATAGATATTTTGATTAAAGCTTCAAATGGTGCTTCAGATTTTGGAAATAAATTTGGTCAACCTCTAATTTGTGGTTCAGTCCTTACTTTTGAGCATCAAGAAGATGCTGAAAGATTAGGTTTTGATAAAGTTATTATGCAAGCTGGTGGAATCGGATATGGAAAAGCCAATCAGGCTCTAAAAAGCACACCAAAAGAGGGTGATGATATTGTTATTTTAGGGGGCGAAAATTACCGCATTGGAATGGGTGGTGCTGCTGTATCCTCAGCCGATACTGGCGCATTTTCTTCAGGAATAGAGCTCAATGCTGTTCAACGTTCCAACCCGGAAATGCAAAAACGAGCAGCAAATACTGTGCGTGCCCTTGTGGAAAGTCCAGAAAATTTTATTGTTTCCATCCACGACCATGGTGCTGGAGGACATCTTAATTGCTTATCTGAACTTGTTGAAGATACGGGCGGACACATCAATTTAGACGCTCTTCCTGTTGGTGATCCTACTCTATCTGACAAAGAACTTATTGGTAATGAATCTCAAGAACGTATGGGGCTTGTAGTACCAAAAGCACATATAGACACCCTAAAAAAAATTGCTGACCGTGAACGTTCACCGATGTACAATGTGGGTACAGTAACCAACGATCACCGTTTTGTGTTTGAGTCAGCTAAAAATGGTAACAAACCTATGGATTTCAATTTGGAGGACATGTTTGGCAGCTCTCCAAAAACTATTTTGGAAGACCAAACCATTACAAAAACATATGCCAAACTGAACTACGATCAAAAACATTTTTCAACATACTTAAGTCAAGTTCTAAAACTAGAATCTGTTGCTTGTAAAGACTGGCTAACCAACAAAGTAGACCGTTGTGTTGGAGGAAAAGTTGCTAAGCAACAATGTGTAGGACCTTTGCAGCTTCCACTCAACAATGTTGGGGTTATGGCATTGGATTATAAAAGTGAACACGGTATTGCAACAAGTATTGGGCATGCACCAATTGCTGCACTAATAGACCCAACTGCAGGTAGTAGAAATGCTATTACTGAAGCATTAACAAACATAATTTGGGCGCCACTAGAAGAAGATTTAAAGAGTATTTCTTTGTCTGCCAATTGGATGTGGCCATGCAAAAATCCTGGCGAAGACGCTCGTTTATACGAAGCAGTAAAAGGGATTTCTGAATTTGCTATTGACCTTGGCATCAATGTTCCAACAGGAAAGGATTCACTTTCAATGAAACAAAAATACCCAGATGGTGATGTCATATCACCAGGAACAGTTATCATTTCTGCTGCTGGACATTGTAATGGAATATCAAAAGTTATTGAACCCTTATTTAAAAGAAATGCAGGGAAAATTTATTACATTAATATTTCTCAAGATAATTTCAAATTGGGCGGAAGCGCATTTGCTCAAACCCAAAATAAAATTGGTAAAGAAACACCATCAGTCAAAAATGCGGCCTATGTAAAAACTGTTTTTAACACCATACAAAAACTTATTAAAAACAATAAAATTGTTGCAGGACATGATGTGGCTTCTGGAGGTCTAATTACAACACTTTTAGAATTATGCTTTTCTGACAATAATATTGGTGCTCATATCGACTTGACAGCTCTTAACGAAGAAGACACTGTTAAAGCATTATTTTCAGAAAATTCAGGTATTGTTTTTCAATCCACAGACAGTTCTATCGAGACAACTCTCAATAATAATGGAATAAAAGCACATTGCATCGGAACAGTAATTTCTGAGGGGCAACTTTCTATAAAAAACAATGATCAAAACATTAATCTTGATATTGAAACTTATAGAGATATTTGGTTTGAAACCTCTTATCTATTAGATGAAAAACAAACCTCCAATGGACTGGCAAAAACCCGATATAAAAATTACAAAAAACAGCCTTTAAAATTTATATTACCATCTCATTTTACTGGAAAATTACCAAACATTGAGAATTCAAAATCCCGTCCAAAAGCAGCTATTATTAGAGAAAAAGGGAGTAACTCTGAGCGTGAAATGGCAAATGCCATGCACCTTGCTGGCTTTGAAGTTCGAGATGTTCATATGACTGATTTAATTTCTGGAAGAGAAACTTTGGAGGATATTCAATTTATTGGTGCTGTTGGTGGATTTAGCAATAGTGATGTTTTGGGTTCTGCCAAGGGATGGGCGGGGGCTTTTAAATATAATGAAAAAGCCAAAAATGCGCTTCAAAACTTTTTCAAAAGAGAAGATACACTTTCCGTTGGTATTTGTAATGGGTGTCAATTGTGGATGGAACTCGATTTGATAAATCCAGACCACAAACAACATGGAAAAATGACCTACAACGATTCTAAAAAACACGAAAGTGCATTCACTTCTGTTACCATTCAGAAAAATAATTCTGTCATGCTTTCTACTTTGGAAGGTGCAACTCTTGGTGTATGGATTTCGCATGGTGAAGGTAAATTCTCATTACCATATGAAGCATCTAGATATAATATTGTGGGTACCTACGGATACGAAGCTTACCCGCACAATCCAAATGGTTCAGATTATAACACTGCGATGCTTTGTGACGATTCTGGAAGACATTTGGTAACCATGCCACATATTGAGCGCTCTACATTTCCATGGAATTGGGCCCACTACCCTGAAGGAAGAATAGATAAAGTATCGCCTTGGCTAGAAGCTTTTGTGAATGCACGATTATGGATTGAAAACCTGTAATAATTTCTTAAATTTTTGGCTTATGGTGTTATGTAAATGACAAATTAGAATTTCTTATTTGTTAATTTTTTAAAATTCACTATTTTGCATGGTATCAAACACAAACAAAAATGACCAACATTACTCGACTTTTTGACTTTCCGTATTATCAATTGGAAATCCACAATCTTGATGCCGCTCTAGTTAGTAAAAAAGATGGAGAATGGAAAAAAACATCAACAAAAGAATACTTGGACAAAGCCAACGCACTGAGCCGTGCTTTGCTAAAACTGGGGGTAAAAAAAGACGAAAAAATTGCAGTAATATCATCTACAAATCGTACGGAATGGTGTATTGTAGATATTGGTGTTTTACAAGTTGGTGCTCAGAATATCCCTATTTACCCCACAATTTCTTCCGAAGATTACGAATATGTGCTGAATCATAGTGAAGCCACGTATTGTTTTGTTTCTGACAAGGAAGTTTTGGAAAAAGTGATGAAAGTTAAATCCAAAACAAAACTAAAAGATGTTTTTAGTTTTGATGAAATAGAAGGATGTAAAAACTATACTGAACTTTTTGAACTCGGAAAAGACACTTCATCACAAGATGAAGTTGAAGCAAGAAAAGCAGAAGTAACAGAAGCCGATTTAGCCACTATAATTTACACATCTGGAACAACAGGAAAACCAAAAGGAGTGATGCTTACTCACAAAAATATTGTACAAAATATTTTGGCCAGTATTCCTAGACTTCCACTAATGAAAGGTACAACTAGGGTATTGAGCTTCTTACCACTGTGTCATATTTTTGAACGTGTTTTAATCTACATTTATCAACATGCAGGTGTTAGCGTGTATTTTGCAGAAAGTTTAGAAACTATAGGAGCAAATGCACAAGAAATCAAACCCAATTTAATGAGTGTAGTACCACGACTATTAGAAAAGGTCTTCAACAAAATCTATGCGAAAGGAACAGAACTCACAGGAATTAAAAAAGCATTGTTTTTCTGGGCTATTCGCTTAGGAGAACGTTTTGAACCTTATGGAGCAAATGGATTTTGGTATGAATTCAAATTAAAAATTGCTCGAAAATTGATATTTAGCAAATGGAAAGCAGCTCTTGGTGGAGAACTCCACACCATGGTTTCTGGAAGTGCAGCACTACATCCACGACTCTCAAGAATTTTCTGTGCTTCTGGAATGATGGTCATGGAGGGTTATGGTCTAACAGAAACATCACCTGTAGTTAGTGTGGGTATGCACGCCAATAATTTATTTAAGATTGGAACGGTTGGAAAACCGATTTCAAATGTTGAGGTAAAAATTGCAGATGATGGAGAAATTTTAATCAAAGGTCCAAATGTTATGAAAGGGTATTACAAAGACCCTGAACGCACAGCATCTGTAATGACAGGCGAATATTTTCATACAGGAGATAAAGGTGAAATTGACGCTGATGGCTTCTTAAAAATTACTGGACGAAAAAAAGAAATGTTTAAAACCTCAGGTGGAAAATATATCATTCCTACACTAATTGAAAATGAGCTTAAAGAATCTAACTTTATTGAACAAGTAATGGTCATTGGAGAAAATCAAAAAATGCCAGCCGCACTTATTCAATTGAATTTTGAATTTATAAACGACTGGATTGATAAAAAAAACTATAGCATCGACAAAAACCCAACTTCAATAATAGCTTCTTCTGAAGTTCAAGAACGCATCCAAATTGAAATTGACAAATGCAACAGTCGCTTTGGGAAATGGGAACAAATCAAAAGATTTGAAATCACACCAGACGTTTGGTGTATTGAGGGCGGTCATTTAACCCCTACCATGAAAATGAAACGTAGCGTTATCATTAAAATTTATGATGATTTAGTTCAGAAAATCTATTCAAACTAAAATTTTCATTTATACTTTATTCTCTCTGTAAATTATTATTTTTACTATGCATGCATAATTTTTTATTCATTTGCTATGCATGCATAATATAATTTTATATATTTGAAGCAACCAATTAAATATGAAAGAAAAGACAATAGATTATGTATTACGAACAACGTGGTTAGCAGTTCAAAAAATGTACAATGAAGAAGCATCAAAATTTGAAGCTACAATGGCTACGGCGTTTACATTATTGAGTATTGATCCGAAAAAAGGAACACCATCAACGTCATTAGGACCAAAAATGGGAATGGAAGCTACAAGTTTATCTAGAATTTTAAAAGCGCTTGAAGGCCGTAATCTGATAAAACGAGGACCTAATCCAGAAGATGGACGCGGTGTATTGATACACTTAACAGATCTAGGTTTGGAAAAAAGAGAAGAATCAAGACAGCGTGTTTTCACTTTTAATGATAAAGTAAAAGCTGGAATTAATAATGAAAAGTTAAATCATTTTTATGAAGTTTCAGACACAATTTTGAATCTTATAAACGATAAAAAAATATTTTAACAACCTACATACTTTATATGAAAAAAAGAAAAATCAATAAAATTGCCATTATTGGATCAGGTATTATGGGCAGTGGCATTGCATGTCATTTTGCCAATATTGGTGTAGAGGTACTTTTGCTCGATATTGTTCCGCGGGAACTCAATGATAAAGAGGTAAAACAGGGATTGACTTTAGATGATAAAGCTGTAAGAAATCGCTTGGTTAATGATGCACTTAAAACTGCACTAAAATCAAAGCCCTCCCCTATTTATAGTCAAAAATTTGCACAGCGTATTACAACTGGAAATATAGAAGATGATATTGCAAAAGTGAAAGACGTTGACTGGATTATGGAAGTCGTTGTAGAACGACTAGACATCAAAAAACAAGTGTTCGAAACACTAGAAAAATACCGTACACCTGGTACACTAATCACTTCAAACACATCTGGCATTCCCATAAAATTTATGAGTGAAGGCAGAAGTGACGACTTTCAAAAACACTTTTGTGGAACCCATTTTTTTAATCCTGCGCGATATTTAAAATTATTTGAAATCATACCTGGACCAAAAACAGACAAAGCTGTTTTAGAGTTTTTAGATGGATATGGTGAACAATTTTTGGGAAAAACCTCTGTCATTGCAAAAGACACACCTGCATTTATTGGAAACCGCATAGGAATCTTTGGGATTCAAAGTTTATTTCATCAAGTCAAAGAACTTGGACTAACTGTAGAGGAAGTTGATAAACTAACAGGACCTGTAATTGGACGTCCAAAATCGGCAACATTTAGAACCGTAGATGTCGTTGGTCTGGATACTCTTGTGCATGTCGCCAATGGAATTTATGAAAATTGTCCAAATGACGAAGCACATGACCTTTTTAAACTCCCTGATTTCATCTCTAAAATGATGGAAAACAAATGGTTAGGGAGCAAAACTGGACAAGGTTTTTATAAAAAAGAGGGTAAAACAATTTCTGTATTGGATCTCAATACACTAGAATATAGAGAAAAGAAACGTACAAAATTTGCCACATTAGAACTTACGAAAACGATTGATAATGTCATTGACCGTTTCAAAGTTTTGGTTGGTGGGAAAGATAAAGCTGCAGGTTTTTATAGAAAAAACTTTGCTGCAATGTTTGCTTATGTCTCCCATAGAATTCCTGAAATTTCAGATGAACTATATAAAATAGACGACGCAATGAAAGCCGGATTTGGATGGGAACATGGGCCTTTTCAAATATGGGACGCTATTGGGGTGCAAAGAGGAATTGAAATCATGAAATCCGAAGGTCATTCACCTTCGCAATGGGTATTGGATATGCTAGAATCTGGAAATTCATCTTTTTATACCATTGAAAATGGAGCAACTCTAGCTTATTCAATTTCAAATAAAACACAGGAAAAAATCCCAGGACAGGATGCCTTTATCATTTTGGATAATATTCGAAAATCCAAAGAAGTCTTTAAAAACTCAGGTGTAGTTATTGAAGATCTTGGTGATGGTATCTTAAATTGTGAATTCCAATCCAAAATGAATACCATAGGTGGTGATGTTTTGGCAGGGTTAAACAAAGCTGTGGATTTGGCAGAACAAAATTTTGAAGGATTAGTTATTGGAAATCAAGGAGCTAATTTTTCTGTAGGAGCAAATATTGGAATGATTTTTATGATGGCCGTAGAGCAAGAATATGATGAATTGAATATGGCAATAAAGTACTTTCAAGACACCATGATGCGTATGCGCTACTCCTCTATTCCTACAATTGCTGCACCACATGGAATGACACTTGGTGGCGGTTGCGAGCTTTCTATGCATGCCGATAAAGTCGTTGCAGCTGCAGAAACTTACATTGGTCTAGTCGAATTTGGTGTAGGCGTTATTCCAGGTGGTGGAGGTTCTAAAGAAATGGCAATGCGAGCATCAGATTCCTTTAGAAAAAATGATGTTGAACTCAATATTTTACAAGAATACTTTCTTACAATAGGCATGGCAAAAGTAGCAACTTCGGCATATGAAGCCTATGACCTGGGTATTTTACAAAAAGGAAAAGATGTTGTGGTTGTTAATAAAGACCGTCAAATTGCAACTGCAAAAGCCTATGTAAAACTATTGGCAAATCAAGGCTATAGTATGCCTATTCGAAGAAAAGATGTAAAAGTTTTAGGAAAACAAGCATTAGGAATGTTTTTAGCCGGTACAGACGCCATGCAAGCCAGTAAATATATTAGCGAGCACGACAAAAAAATAGCTAACAAATTGGCCTACGTTATGGCAGGTGGCGATTTGTCTGAGCCAACAAAGGTTAGTGAACAATACTTGTTGGATATTGAACGTGAAGCGTTTTTGAGTTTATGTACAGAACGTAAAACCTTAGAACGCATTCAACACATGCTAAAAACAGGAAAACCTCTTAGAAATTAAATCATGAAACAAGCATATATAGTAAAAGCATACAGAACAGCCGTTGGAAAAGCTCCAAAAGGGGTATTTAGATTTAAAAGAGCCGATGAACTTGGTGCAGAAACCATTCAGCACATGATGAAAGAACTTCCAAATTTGGATGTATCTCGAATTGATGATGTGATTGTTGGAAATGCCATGCCCGAAGGATCCCAAGGACTCAATATGGCGCGTTTTATTTCACTTATTGGACTCAATAGTGTTGATGTTCCTGGCGTAACTGTTAATCGATTTTGTTCTTCAGGATTAGAAACCATAGGACTTGCGGCAGCAAAAATTCAAGCTGGAATGGCCGATTGTATCATTGCTGGCGGGGCAGAAAACATGAGTGCAGTACCAATGACAGGGTTCAAACCAGAATTGAATTATGATACCATAAATTCTGGCCACGAAGATTACTACTGGGGAATGGGAAATACGGCAGAAGCTGTAGCGAATGAATTTAATGTATCAAGAGAAGATCAAGATGAATTTGCATATAATTCGCACATGAAAGCCCTCAAAGCACAAGCCGAAAACCGTTTTCAAGATCAAATAGTGCCTATTGAAGTTGAGCAAACTTACGTTGATGAGAATGGAAAACGTGCAACAAAAAAATATACAGTATCCAAAGACGAAGGACCTCGAAAAGGTACAAGCTTAGAAGCATTGGCAAAATTGCGTGCCGTATTTGCACAAGGTGGTAGTGTTACGGCTGGAAATTCTTCACAGATGAGTGATGGAGCGGCTTTTGTTATAGTTATGAGCGAGGATTTGGTTAAAGAGTTAGATTTAGAACCTATTGCTCGCTTGGTGAGTTATGCCGTTGCTGGTGTAGAACCAAGAATAATGGGAATTGGACCTGTAAAAGCAATTCCAAAAGCATTACAACAAGCAGGATTGAAACAATCAAATTTAGAACTTATTGAATTGAATGAAGCTTTTGCTTCACAATCATTAGCAGTAATAAGAGAATTAAAATTAAATCCCGAACTCATAAATGTTAACGGAGGTGCTATTGCGCTTGGTCATCCTCTAGGATGTACAGGAGCAAAACTTTCTGTACAATTGTTTGATGAAATGCGAAAAAGAGAAATGACATCAAAATATGGTGCAGTCACAATGTGCGTTGGTACAGGGCAAGGGGCGTGTGGAATTTTTGAATTTTTAAAATAATGTACTCAAATTTATTATAATATGGAAGTAAAAGAATTATTAAGAGGCGGACAATATCTAGTTAAAGAAACGGATTGTCGAGCGGTCTTCACTCCAGAGGATTTTTCAGAGGAGCAACTCATGATGAAAGAAGCCGTTAAAGAATTTAATGAACGTGAAGTCATTGCACACCGCGATCGCTTTGAAGCCAAAGATTATGCACTCACCGAAAAAGTGATGCGTAAAGCAGGTGAACTTGGATTTTTAGGAGTTGCTGTTCCAGAAGCTTATGGCGGATTGAATATGGGATTTGTATCAACGATGTTGGTTTGTGACTACATCTCCAGCGGAACAGGATCTTTTAGCACTGCTTTTGGTGCACATACTGGGATTGGTACTATGCCCATCACATTATATGGAACTGAAGAACAAAAATTAAAATATGTGCCCAAGTTAGCTAGTGGTGAGTGGTTTGGCGCTTATTGTCTTACAGAACCTGGCGCAGGAAGTGATGCCAATTCCGGAAAAACCATGGCTACTCTATCGGAAGACGGAAAACACTACAGCATAACAGGCCAAAAAATGTGGATTTCTAATGCTGGTTTTTGTAATGTATTTATTGTTTTTGCTCGGATAGAAGACGATAAAAACATCACAGGATTTATTGTTGAAAATAATCCTTCCAATGGGATTACTATGGGTGAAGAAGAACACAAATTAGGTATAAGAGCTTCCTCAACGAGGCAAGTGTTTTTTAATGATACAAAAGTTCCTGTAGAAAATATGCTTTCTGAACGTCAAAATGGATTCAAAATTGCAATGAATGCTTTGAATATTGGGCGTATAAAATTGGCGGCTGCATGTTTGGATTCACAACGAAGAATAACAACCGATGCCATTGTTTATGCCAATGCACGACAACAATTTAAAACCCCAATTTCAGAATTTGGGGCCATAAAATTTAAACTAGCAGAAATGGTTACCAACACCTATGTTGGTGAATCGGCGAGTTATAGAGCAGCAAAAGACATTGAAGACCGTATTGCACTTCGACTAGAAAAAGGCAATACACACCAAGAAGCTGAATTAAAAGGTGTTGAAGAATACGCTATTGAATGCTCGATTCTAAAAGTAGCTGTTTCAGAAGACGTTCAACATTGTGCTGATGAAGGAATTCAAATATTTGGAGGGATGGGCTTTTCAGAAGATACCCCAATGGAGGCGGCTTGGAGAGATGCTCGAATTGCAAGAATATATGAAGGAACCAATGAAATCAACAGAATGATTTGTATTGGAATGCTAATTAAAAAAGCCATGAAAGGACATGTTGATTTGCTCGGGCCAGCTATGGCAGTTCAAGAAGAACTTATGGGCATACCATCTTTTGACACCCCCGATTATAGTGCACCTTTGTCACAAGAAAAAGCCATTATAAAAAACTTAAAGAAAGTATTCTTAATGGTTGCAGGAGCTGGTATACAGAAGTTTGGACCAAAAATTGAAGAGCATCAACAGTTGATGCTAAATGCTGCCGATATTTTAATAGAAATATACATGGTAGAGTCTGCAATTTTGAGAACTGAAAAAAATATTCAACGTTTTGGAGAAGAATCTCAAAAACATCAGATTGAAATGAGTCAATTATATTTGTACAATGCTGTTGAAATTATTTCAAAAAGTGCTAAAAGCGGAATTATTTCATTTGCTGAAGGAGACGAACAACGCATGATGCTTATGGGATTAAAGCGATTTACAAAATATACAAATTATCCAAATGTTGCAGCACTTAGAAATAGTATTGCAGCAAAAGTAAATAAAGAGAATACGTATTGCTTCTAATGCATACGTAGTTTAGTTGGTTAGTTGAGAACGCCTTCACACCTGTGAAGGCGTTTTCTATTTTAAAAAAATTAAACTTATATTTGAAATTCTTGCATTATTTAGACCTTTAATCATAAACTTATGAAATTTAGACTTATTTTAATTTTTTCAGTTTTGACAACCTTGTCACTTTGGAGTCAAAATCAAAGAGATTTATATCAAATAATAGATGCAATCAGTGCTCATCGAATCAAGTCCGACGTCAAAACTCTAGTTGATTTCGGCACACGTCACACACTGAGTGATACCGTTTCAAAAACTCGGGGAATAGGAGCTGCTAGACGGTGGGTAAAAAATGAGTTTGAAACAATTTCTTCAAATTGTAATAATTGTCTTGAGGTTTTCTTTCAGAGTGACTTTGTAAAAAAAGGAACAAACGGACGAATTACAAAAGATGTTGAAATCGTAAATGTGGTTGCGATTCAGAAAGGAACCTTATACCCAAATCGCTACATCATTATGAGTGGAGATATTGACTCTAGAGTTAGTGATCCTAACGATTATAATTCAGATGCACCAGGTGCCAATGACAATGCCTCTGGACTTGCTGGTACACTTGAAGTGGCACGGGTTTTAAGTCAGTATTCATTTAAAAATAGTATTATTTATGTTGGTCTTTCAGGTGAAGAGCAAGGACTTTTTGGTGGAATTGGCCTAGCAAATTTTGCAAAGAAAAAAAACTGGGATATTATTGGAGTTTTAAACAATGATATGATTGGAAATATAAAGGGTGTGGACGGCGTAATTGACAACCGTTCATTCAGAATATTTTCTGAACCTGTTCCACCTACTGAAACAGAAAAACAACGAGAATCAAGACGCTATTATGGTGGTGAAGTTGATGGGATATCAAGACAACTTGCTCGTTACATACACAAAACAGTTAAAACCTACATGCCAGAAATGAACCCAATGATGGTTTACAGGTTAGATCGTTTCGGAAGAGGTGGTCATCATAAACCCTTTTGTGATGCTGGATACGCTGGTATTAGAATCATGGAAACACATGAAAATTACACACAACAACATCAAGACATTAGAACAGAAAATGGAATAAATTATGGCGATACTTTTGAGCATGTAGATTTTAATTATGCAAAAAAACTAACTGCTGTAAACGCCATTAATTTAGCAAGTTTGGCCTGGGCACCGCCTGCTCCTTCCCAAGTCAGTATTGGTGGGATTGTAGAACCATCGGCTAAATTGAAATGGAAACCTGTTTCTGGTGCAGCCTACTATAAGGTTTACTGGAGGGATACTACCTCTCCAACTTGGGATTACAGTAAAATTGTTTCAAAAAACTCTTCAACATTAGATGGATTAGTTATTGATAATTACTTTTTTGGAGTTGCTGCTGTAGGAGAAGATGGTTTTGAAAGTCAAGTGGTGTTTCCAAATAAAATTTTTAGATAAAATGAAATTAAAACCTACGCTGCTTTTTTGTTTGTTTTTCAGTCTACTTTGTGATCTTTATACACAAAATAGTTCTGAACTCATAAAAAATTATACTCATCAAGATACACTTCGAGGTAGTATCACACCAGAACGAAGTTGGTGGGATCTCACCTATTATGACTTAGAGGTTAGTGTTAATCCAAAAACAAAAACAATCTTTGGACAAAATACTGTTCAATATAAAGTTATAGAAGAAAACAACAGTCTACAAATTGATTTACAACCTCCAATGATCATTACAAAAGTGACTCAAAATGGAGAGGTTTTAGATGTAATTGATAATGGTAATGCACATTTTATTCAACTTAAAGCAGTGCAAAGGCTCAACTCCAATCAAAGTGTCACAATACATTTTGAAGGCAAACCAAGAGAAGCTAAAAATGCGCCTTGGGACGGTGGATTTTCTTGGAAAAAAGATGAAAATGGAACTGATTTTATTGCGACCTCTTGTCAAGGATTGGGTGCTAGTGTCTGGTGGCCCAACAAAGATCATATGTACGATGAAGTCGATAGTATGCAAATTAAGGCTACTGTTCCAAAGCATCTTACTGCAGTTGCCAATGGGCGACTAAAAAATATTACTAAATCACAAAACACCGCCACTTATACATGGTTTGTTTCAAACCCAATAAATAACTATGGCGTTAATATCAATGTTGGAGATTATATTCATTTTTCTGAAACTTTTCAAGGTGAAAAAGGTGATTTAGATATGGACTATTATGTGTTGAAACATCATTTAGAAAAAGCAAAAATACAATTTTTGGATGCTCCAAAAATGATGAAAGTTTTTGAACATTGGTTTGGACCCTATCCATTTTATAAAGATAGTTTTAAATTGGTTGAAGTTCCCTATTTGGGTATGGAGCATCAAAGTTCGGTAACCTATGGTAATCAATTTAAAA
Source organism: Flavobacteriaceae bacterium (assembly GCA_965662485.1). Lineage (GTDB taxonomy): Bacteria > Bacteroidota > Bacteroidia > Flavobacteriales > Flavobacteriaceae > UBA3537. The sequence continues at coordinate 21,219 of CBFIIL010000023.1, forward strand.
AAGGGTATCTCGGGCGCGATTTATCAGGAACTGGTTGGGGGTTGCAATTTGATTTTATTATAATTCACGAATCTGGCCACGAATGGTTTGCCAACAATATTACCAATATCGATATAGCGGACATGTGGATTCATGAAGGATTTACAGCCTATTCAGAAAATATATTTTTGGACTATTATTATGGAAAAAAAGCTTCAGCAGATTATGTTATTGGTACAAGAAAAAGAATCCGAAATGACCGTCCCATTATTGGCGATTACAATGTAAATTCTGAAGGGTCATCTGATATGTATTACAAAGGCGCAAATATGATTCATATGTTGCGACAACTGACAAAAGATGATGAGAAATGGCGAAAAATTCTCAGAAAAATGAATGCAAACTTTTACCATCAAACTGTTACAACCCAACAAATAGAGACGTTTTTATCAAAAGAAATAGGGCTAAAATTAAATCCATTTTTTAATCAATATTTACGTGACACTCGCATCCCCGTTTTAGAATATTCGATAGAAAACAATGTACTATTTTATCGTTGGAATAATGTAGTTGATGGATTTGATATGCCTTTAGAAATTGTATCCAATAACAAAACACAATGGCTCTACCCTACTGAAACTTGGCAAACTACACATGTAAAATATCCAAAGATTACAATTGATGAGGACTATTACATTACAGCAAAAAATTTGAACCAATAAACTATGAAAACTGCACTAAAATTACTTTTCGTTTTAATCTCGATTATTGGATATTCTCAAGAATTTTCCATGGATTTAATCAAAAATATGACACCTCGCAACATTGGTCCAGGTGGAATGTCAGGGCGCGTAACCGCCATTGATGTTGTTATTTCTAACCCCGATATCATATATGCAGGTACAGCATCTGGAGGTTTGTGGAAATCTATATCAGGTGGGATAACATGGGACCCAATTTTTGATAACGAAGTTACTGCCTCAATTGGCGCTGTAGCCATACAACAATCTAACCCCGACGTAATATGGGTAGGAACTGGAGAGGGTAACCCTAGAAATAGTCTTAATGGAGGTTATGGCATTTTCAAAAGTTTAGATGGAGGAAAAACTTGGACCTCCATGGGACTCGAACAAACACGACATATTCATCGTGTAATTATTGATCCCACAAATCCAAATGTAGTCTATGTTGGTGCAATTGGATCGCCATGGGGTACACACAAAGAACGTGGAGTGTTTAAAACTACAGACGGTGGAGAAACTTGGAACAAAGTTTTATATGCTAACACCAAAACAGGAGTAGCAGATTTAGTGATGGATCCTAAGAATCCTAATAAACTTATTGCAGCACTTTGGGAACACAAAAGAGATCCTTGGTTTTTCAATTCTGGTGGTGTAGGTTCAGGAATTCACATCACTTATGATGGTGGAAAAAACTGGAAAAAAATTACTTCAAAAGATGGATTACCAGACGGAGATTTAGGGCGAATTGGTCTAGCAATCGCACCTAACAAAACCAATATTGTTTATGCTTTGGTAGAAGCCAAAAAAAATGGATTATACAAAAGTTTAGATGGAGGTTTAAAATGGATTAAAGTCAACGAAAACATGAACGAAATTGGTAACCGTCCATTTTATTATGCAGATTTATATGTTGATCCTCAAAATGAAAATCGATTGTATTCCATATTTACATACGTGAACGTGAGTGAAGATGGTGGAAATAGCTTTAAACAATTGATGCCTGCCTACGGAGTTTCAAATGGTGTTCACCCCGATCATCATGCGTGGTGGATACATCCCAAAAATGGAGATTTTATGATTGATGGAAACGATGGTGGTTTAAATATTACAAAAGATGGAGGAACTTCTTGGCGTTTTATTGGAAACTTACCTGTTGCTCAGTTTTATCATATTAGCGTAGACAATGAAATCCCTTATAATGTTTACGGAGGTATGCAAGACAATGGTTCATGGCGTGGGCCGTCTTATGTTTGGCGCGACCAAGGAATTCGAAATTCATACTGGCAAGAAATTAGCTTTGGTGATGGCTTTGATGTTGTTCCTGATCGCGATGATTCACGTTTTGGATGGTCCATGAGTCAACAAGGCTATGTGAGTCGTTATGACTGGAAAACAGGCAATAACTACACTGTTCGACCTACACATCCAAATCCTGATATAACACTGCGTTTCAATTGGAATGCTGCTATTAATATTGACCCAAAAGACAATAGTACGTTGTATTTTGGTAGTCAATTTGTACATAAATCAACTGATAAGGGCGAAACATGGAACATTATTTCTCCAGATTTAACAACAAATGATCCTGAAAAACTAAAACAACATGAAAGCGGAGGGCTTACAATGGATGCCACAGGAGCTGAAAATCACTGTACAATTTTAGTTATAGAACCATCTGAAATTGAGCAAAATTTGCTTTGGGTAGGAACCGATGACGGAAGAGTACATTTTACAACAAATGGAGGTAATGACTGGAATGAGGTCACCAAAAATATAAAAGGACTTCCAAAAGGCAGTTGGATTACTCAAATAAAGGC
>CBFIIL010000024.1:0-23462 GCA_965662485.1 Flavobacteriaceae bacterium
ATTATACGGAGGAGATCAGCCAGTACATTTCTCAGCAGCAGAATTGGCATTCTCTAAACTTGTATACACACCAAATGCGCATACAGTTGTGATTGCCTTAGGAGATACTTCTTTCAATGCTGTGCTTCAGGATATTCAATTTCATCCTGTAACAGAAAACATCCTGCACATCGACTTTTATCAACTTTTTGATGATAAAGAAATTGCAATGGATATTCCTGTAGTTCTAACAGGAAATTCTATTGGGGTTCGTGCTGGTGGGGTGCTTAGAAGAAACCGCAGAAAGCTGAGAATTAAAGCACTTCCAACAAACTTGCCAGATGATATCAAAGTAGATATTTCTAAGCTAAAAATTGGAAATAAAGTGTATGTTTCACAGTTGCCTAGTGAAGACTATAAGTTTTTACATTCAGACAATACTGTTGTTTGTCAAATTAAACAGTCTAGAGTTTCAGTTGACATCGAAGATGATGAAGATGAAGGAGAAGCTGAAGGAGCTGAAGGAGCAGAAGGTACCGCAGAAGGCGCTGCACCAGCTGAGGCATAAATTTTCAGTGTCCGTAAACTAAATATAAAAGCATTCTGATGAAAATTCAGAATGCTTTTTTTATTTTTACACATGTTCAAGTGGTTATTTCAAGGAAAATCAAATAAAAAAGAAACACAATTAATGTCAAAAAATTTTTTAATTGTAGGGCTAGGAAATATAGGTGCAGAGTATGTGCGTACACGCCACAATATTGGATTTAAAGTGTTGAATCATTTGGCCAAACAAAATGAAATAGAATTTGAAACCCGAAAATTAGGGGCACTTGCAACCTATAAACTTAAAGGAAGAACCTTTCTTTTGCTCAAGCCAAATACCTTTATGAACCTGAGTGGAAAAGCAGTAAAATATTGGCTCGATAAGGAAAACATTCCTTTAGAAAATTTGCTTGTTATTACTGACGATTTAAACCTTCCTTTTGGAACGCTGCGCCTAAAAACCAAAGGCTCAAATGGTGGGCACAACGGATTAAAAGATATTCAAGACAAACTTAATACCATACAATATAACCGATTGCGATTTGGAATCAGCAATGAATTTTCAAAAGGCCGACAAGTTGATTATGTTCTTGGAGAATGGACAGAGGAAGAATCTAAAAAACTTGATGAACGTCTTGAGCAAGCGTCAAAAATGCTTATAAGCTTTGCTATGTCGGGCGTAAACCACACTATGAATCAATTTAATGGGACTTAAAAAAGATAAATGAATGACAAACAAAGTACTTTTTTTATCTTCGTTCTTTAAAGCTATTACACCATTTTGAAAATAAAAACCGCAGCCGATTACAAACGTATCAAAGATTCTGTTGTGACCATCGGAACATTTGATGGTGTGCATATAGGTCATCAGAAAATTATTAGTCGACTTGTTGATATTGCAAAAACTAATGATCTTCAGGCTTTGGTACTTACTTTTTTTCCACACCCACGGATGGTGGTTCAAAAAGATTCTGATATAAAACTTATCAATACTATTGATGAAAAAGCCGCTCAGTTGCAAGAACTTGGTGTAGACCATTTGGTGGTCAAAGAATTTACAACATCATTTTCTCGTCTTACCGCTTTAGAATATGTTCGAGATGTTTTGGTAAATAAACTTAAAGTAAAACACATCATTGTTGGTTATGATCATCATTTTGGACGAAATCGAACAGCTACTATTGATGATTTGATCGAATTTGGTAAATTTTATGACTTTGAAGTTACCCAAATTGATGCACAAGAAATTGGCGATGTTGCTGTTAGTTCAACAAAAATAAGAATAGCACTTAATGAAGGGAAAATGAAAATTGCTAATCAATTTTTGGGGTATGATTTTATGCTAACAGGGACTGTTGTAAAAGGTAAAGGTTTGGGGTCCAATCTGAATTTTCCTACAGCTAATATCCATATTGAAGAATTGTATAAACTTATTCCAAAGCAAGGGGTATATTTGGTGCAATCAATCCTCAATGGGCATCAAACATATGGTATGATGAATATTGGGAAAAATCCCACAGTCTCAAAAGATAATAAAACCCATATTGAAGTACACTTTTTCGATTTTGATGGAGATTTGTATGGGGAAACATTAAAAATTGAACTTCTAGATCATTTGCGTAGCGAAATTAAATTTCCAAACATAAACGCATTAAAAGAACAACTGGAAAACGATAAATCCACCGCAAAACAACGTATCAATTTATTATCAAAAATCTAATTTACATTCATCCAATTGATTAAATTTGCCAAATAAAAGTACTCCACATGTTACAAGTTGCATTCATTAGAGAAAACAAAACAGAAGTTATAGAGCGTCTTTCCAAACGTATAGACAATGCAGAAGCTATTATAGAAAATGTTTTATCATTGGATGCTAAACGACGAAATACACAAACCCAATTGGATGCGGCTGCAGCAGATTTAAATACACTTTCCAAAGAAATTGGCGAATTTTTTAAATCTGGTCAAGTAGAAAAAGCCAATCTTTTAAAACAGAAAACAACAGATCTGAAGGACCAAAAAGTAACACTAGGTGAAACTTTAAATGAAACTTCTGAAGCATTACAACAACTATTATATCAAATCCCAAACCTTCCACATGATGCAGTACCTGCTGGAAATTCCGAAGATGATAATGAAGAAATTTTTCGATTTGGAGACTTTCCAGAGTTACATAATGATGCACAACCGCATTGGGAATTGGCCAAAAAGTATGATATCATTGATTTTGAATTAGGTAATAAAATTACAGGTGCAGGTTTTCCCGTCTACAAAGGAAAAGGAGCAAGATTGCAACGTGCGCTCATCAACTATTTTTTAGACAAAAATACCGCTGCTGGTTACAACGAAGTACAAGTGCCACACGTGGTCAATGAAGCCTCTGGATTTGGTACTGGGCAACTTCCAGATAAAGAAGGACAGATGTACTACATAGATGCTGATGACTTGTACCTCATTCCAACGGGTGAAGTGCCAGCAACAAATATTTTTAGAGATGTTATTTTGCAGGAAAGTGAATTGCCAAAACAATTGACAACCTACACACCATGTTTTCGAAGAGAAGCGGGAAGTTATGGCGCTCACGTTCGAGGATTGAATCGCTTGCATCAATTTGATAAAGTAGAAATATTACGTGTTGAGCACCCAGAGAATTCTTATAATGCGCTTGATGCTATGGTAGCGCATGTCAAAGATATTTTAGAAGAATTAAAACTCCCGTACAGAATATTAAAGTTATGTTCAGGAGATTTAGGATTTACATCTGCATTAACATACGACTTTGAAGTCTTTTCTACAGCACAAGACCGTTGGCTCGAAATTTCTTCTGTATCTAATTTTGAAACCTTTCAGGCCAATCGTTTGAAATTACGCTTTAAAAACGCCGAAGGAAAATCACAATTAGCACACACTTTAAATGGCAGTTCTTTGGCACTACCTCGAGTTTTGGCAGGAATTCTCGAAAATTATCAAACTCCAGATGGTATTGAAATTCCTGAAGTTTTACGCTCTTACACAGGCTTTGATCGAATCGATTAATTCCATTGAATACTTGCCCATACATTTAGTATCTTTACCAAAATACAATGATGAAGTCGCTTATTTGTTTGTTTTTTGGGATGTTTACTTTTGTGCTTTCTGCACAAACAGATTATGATTTGGCCGAAAATTACTTCAATAAAGGAGAATTTGAAAAAGCACTAATTCTTTATCAAAAACTACATAAATCCAGCCCAACAAACTCAAATCTTGTTTTTAGAATTATAGAAATTCAACAAGAATTACAGCATTTTGATGAGGCCGAAACCCTTATCAAATCCCAATTGAGTACAAGAAAAAATCCACAAATGTTAGTAGAATTGGGTTATAATTTTCAGCGTCAAAATAAGATAGAAAAAGCCAATGAGAATTATCAAAAAGCCATTGATGTTGCCAATTCTGTTCCAAACTACACCTATGCTATTGCCCTCAGATTTGAAGAACATAGTCTTGTAGGTCAGGCCATTGAGGTTTATAAACTAGCAATAATTCAAACTCAAAATTCTAACTATGAATACCGTCTTGCAGGACTTTATGCCGAGCAAAAGGACGTTCAAAATATGTTTTTGAGTTACCTGAATTTTACAGAAAACAATCCTACTTATCTCCATCAAGTTTTGCGCCTTTTTGGAGATTATGTTTCGGAAAATTCTAATTCTGAATACAATTTAACTTTAAAAAAAATCATTCTAAAAAAGCTGCAATCTTCATCAAATATTTTTTGGAATCAAATGTTAAGTTGGTTGTATGTTCAGCAACAAGACTTTAAAAAAGCTTTTCTTTTGGAGCGATCGATTTTTCGTCGAAATAATAATTCTTTACAAGGGATTATTGACGTTGGTATAATGGCAAAATCTGCCAAGAATTATGCTGTTACTTTCGAAGTTTTCGACTATGTGATTCAGAATGCTCAAGACTCAAGACTAATTATTGAGGCGAATAGACAATTGTTGGAACTCGAACTTGTTCGAACAATTTCTCCAGATTTAAAACCAATTAAAACCAAATATAATACCCTTTTAAATCGATATGGGTTAAATTCTGAAACTGTAGAACTTCAATTGTCTTATACTAATTTTTTGGCTATGCATTTTCAACAACAACCTGAAGCAATTTCGTTTTTAAAATCTGCTTTAAGTCAAAACTTATCTCCGACGGATTTGGGGAGATTAAAACTTAAATTGGCTGATATTTTAGTTACAAATAGTCAATTTAACCAAGCGCTTTTATACTATGCACAAGTACAAACATCGCTCAAAAATAGTACTTTGGCACAAGAGGCACGTTTCAAATCAGCAAGGACAAGCTATTATAAAGGTGATTTTGATTGGGCAGAAAATCAATTAAAAGTTCTAAAAGCATCAACTTCTCAACTTATTGCCAATGATGCATTGGATTTACAACTTTTAATTACAGATCATAAGTTTGGGGATAGTCTGCAAACCCCATTACGATTATACGCTAAAGCCGATTTTTTAAAGTTTCAAAACAAAAAAGCAGAAGCTATTTCTGTACTTGACAAACTTATTTCTGAGCAAAACACTCACGCCATTGTTGATGAGGCTTTATTGCTGCAAGCAGAATTGTTTGAAAGTAAAACTCAACATCAAAAAGCAAAAGAAAATTATTTAAGAATTATTGAAGATTTCCCATCAGAAATTTTAATTGATGATTCCCATTTTGCTTTAGCTGAATTGTATCGAAAAGTACTAGATCAACCAGAACAAGCCATAAAATATTATGAAAAAATAATTTTTAATCACCCTGATAGCATTCATTTTGTAGCGTCAAAAAAACACTTTCGTAACTTGAGAGAAAAAAGTAAGAATAAAACAACAATTGATTTATGATAATTTACAATGTAACCATAAATGTAGACGATTCAATACACGCCCAATGGCGTGAATGGATGAAAGAACATATTCCTCAAGTACTTGGTACAGGGCTGTTTTCGAAGGCATTGTTTACAAAAGTTTTGGTGGAGGAAGACATGGGAGGTACCACCTATTCTGTGCAGTATTTTGCGCATTCCAAAAATGCACTGCTAAAATATCAAAACGAGTTTGCGTCAGAATTACAAGCGGATGGTTTGAAGCGTTTTGGCGATAAAATATTGGCTTTTCGTACAGAGCTTGAAGTTGTAGATGAATTCATTGTAACTAAAAAGTGATGAGTGTAAAACCAAAAAAATACTTGGGGCAACATTTTTTAAATGATGAATCTATTGCCAAAAAAATAGCCGATACACTCACACTTAGCGGCTACGAAGCCGTGTTGGAAATTGGCCCAGGTATGGGAGTTTTGACCAAATATTTATTAGAAAAACCCACAACAACCTATGTCATAGAAATTGACACAGAGTCGGTGTCTTATCTTGAAGCACACTATCTTGAGTTGTCCAATCGTATTATTCAAGAAGATGTTTTGAAGTATGATTTTTCTAAAACTTTTGCCAAGAAGTCTTTCGCTATTATAGGTAATTTTCCTTACAATATTTCGTCTCAAATTGTTTTTAAAATGTTGGAAAACCGAAAGCAAATCCCTGAATTTTCAGGTATGTTTCAAAAAGAAGTTGCACAGCGCATTTGTGAAAAAGAAGGCAATAAAACCTATGGTATTCTATCCGTTTTAGTACAAGCATTTTATACTGCAGAATATTTATTTACAGTACCACCAACAGTTTTTAATCCACCGCCAAAAGTCGATTCTGGAGTTCTTCGACTTAGGCGAAAACAAAATTTTGTATTGCCATGTAGCGATAAACTTTTCTTTTCGGTGGTAAAAAGTGCCTTTCAGCAACGCCGTAAAACCTTGAGAAATAGCTTAAAAGGGTTTAATTTATCGGAAAATTTAAAAGCAAATACTATCTTTGGCAAACGTCCGGAGCAGATGTCTGTTGATGCGTTTATTGAATTAGCAACAGCGATTGAATTAGATATAAAAAATGAGTAACTGTGGAAACATCTAAAGAGCATATCCCCTTCGAGATTACAGCAGCTTTGTTGGAAGCTATAGAATTGGACATCAAAAATAGAAATGATGGACCTCTACAAGAACAATTCAATGAGTTGCATTATGCCGATATTGCCGAGATTTTAGATGAACTCAATCTAGATCAAGCGACATACATCATCAAACTTTTAGACAGTGAAACAACTTCTGATGTTTTGGCGGAACTAGAAGATGATGTGCGCGAAAAAGTACTTCAAAACCTATCGGTAAAGGAAATTGCAGATGAGGTTAAAGAACTCGATACTGATGATGCTGCCGATTTATTATCGGAGCTTTCACCTGAGCGAAAACAAAAAGTTATTGCTCAAATAGACGATGAAGAACTTGTTGCAGACATCAATGAACTTTTAGAATATGATGAAAATACTGCAGGTGGTTTGATGGCCAAGGAGCTTGTAAAAGTTTATGAAACATGGACCGTAGCCGGTTGTCTTAGAAAAATTCGGGCACAAGCCAAAAATGTCAAAAGAGTTCACTCTATTTATGTAGTGACTAAAAAGGAAAAACTCATAGGGCGTCTTTCATTAAAGGATCTTTTGATTGCTAAAAATGAAACCAAAATTTCTGATATCTATATTCCAAAAGTAGATTCTGTACATGTGAATGATGATGATGAAGATGTAGCACGACTCATGGCTAAATACGATTTGGAAGCTGTTCCTGTGGTAGATGACCAAAAAACATTGTTAGGGCGTATTACAATTGATGATATTGTTGATGTTATAAAAGAAGAAGCAGAAAAAGATTATCAATTAGCAGCAGGTATTACTCAAGACGTTGATGCAGAGGACAGTATTTTTGCACTCACCAAAGCCCGTTTGCCATGGTTATTTTTGGGGCTTATTGGAGGTGTTGGTGCTGCCGTAATTATGGGAACTTTTGACACCATTATTGAAGATTATCCCCTGATTTTATTATTTACCCCGCTTATTGCTGCAATGGCTGGAAATGTTGGGGTACAGTCTAGCGCTATTATCGTGCAAGGTTTGGCCAACGACGACATCAAAGGAAGTATCAATAATCGCTTAATTAAAGAAATGCTATTAGCAGCACTTAATGGTATTGTTTTAGCACTTTTTCTATTTGCTTTTATATGGGTATGGCAACAAGATGTTCAAACGGCATTGGCAGTATCAGTATCTTTAGTCGCCGTTATTATTGTAGCAGGAATTGTAGGAACGTTTATTCCTTTATTTTTACATAAAAGAGGTATCGATCCGGCCATTGCTACAGGTCCTTTTATTACCACTAGTAATGATATTTTTGGAATTTTGATATACTTTATCATTGCTAAGTTCATATTAAATATATAGCATGAATATCCTTCACGTGGATATCAACCATCCGTTGCTGATTGAAAAATTGGCGGCTCTTGGGCACACCAATCACGAAGATTTTACAAGTTCAAAAGCTCAAATTGAAACTAAGATTTTTGACTACGAAGGGCTTATCATAAGAAGTCGATTTGCCATTGATAAATCATTTTTGGACAAGGCCACAAATCTTAAATTTATAGGTAGAGTAGGGGCAGGATTGGAAAATATAGATGTGGACTACGCCACTCAAAAAGGCATTCACTTGATTGCAGCGCCAGAGGGTAACCAAAATGCTGTGGGCGAACATGCATTGGGGATGTTATTGTCCTTATTCAACAAACTCAATCAGGCTGATGCAGAAGTTCGCCAAGGACTATGGCAACGCGAAGCCAATAGAGGTGTAGAACTGGACGGAAAAACCGTTGGGATTATAGGCTATGGCCATATGGGCAAAGCCTTTGCCAAAAAGCTAAAAGGATTTGACGTCGAGGTTCTATGTTACGATATTAAACCCAATGTAGGCGACGACAATGCCACACAAGTTGCGCTTAAGGAATTTCAAAATAGAGTAGAGGTTGTAAGTTTACACACCCCACAAACGCCACGCACCATTGGAATGATCAATAGCGAATTTATCCAACAATTTGCACACCCCTTTTGGCTCATCAATACCGCACGAGGCCTTAGTGTAGTCACCAAAGATTTAGTGGCAGCTTTAGAATCTGGACAAATTTTGGGTGCAGGGTTAGATGTATTAGAATACGAAAAAAGCTCTTTCGAAAACTTATTTTCAGAGGCTAAAATGCCGAAATCGCTACAAGATTTGATGCAATTTAAACAAGTACTATTTTCTCCACATGTTGCCGGCTGGACGGTAGAAAGCCACCGAAAATTAGCCCAAACGATTGTGGATAAAGTTAAAAGACAATATCACTAAAAATATTATTTTATTCCTCTTCCTCCGCTTTTGGGCCATATTTCCGTTCCAGTTCTGCTTGGAATTCTTCCATGACGGGGCGTACGGTACTATCGGGAAGGTCAGAAATTCGGATATACATCAGGCCATCAACGGCATTATTAAAAAGAGGATCAACATTAAAGGCAATCAGGCGGGCATTTTGTTTGATGTATTTTTTTAGTAATACAGGAAGGCGTAAAGCTCCAGGTTCTATTTCATCAATGATTTTATCAAATTTATTCAAATCAGCTTCGGTAGCATCAAATACAAAATCCTTATCGGCATCTTTAAGTTTGACTTTAAATTCCTTTTTTGGATGTACATATTGCGCCAAATATGGATCGTAATAATGCGATTTCATAAACTCAATCATCAGTGATTTAGAGAAATTCGAAAAACGATTACTAATACTAACCCCACCAATAAGGTATTTATGATTAGGGAAGCGCAAAGTGGTATGAACAATCCCTTTCCAAAGTAAAAAGAGCGGCATGGGTTTTTGTTGGTATTGTTTGATGATAAAAGCACGTCCCAGCTCTATGGATTTACTCATCATATCATGCAATTCTGGTTCAAAACGGAATAAATCTTGAAGATAAAAACCATCAATTCCAAAAGCTTCATAAATTTCTGTTCCAAGACCCATTCTGTAGGCCCCTGCCAAACATTCTGCGTCGGTGTCCCACAAAAACATATGGTGATAATAGGTATCAAAATGATCTAAGTCTATAGCCTTGTTTGTGCCCTCACCAATTTCCCGAAACGTAATTTCACGCAGTCGTCCAATTTCTCTTAGAATATTGGGAATCGTTGCTGCCGGTGCCAAATACACTTCGTAGTTTTTACTCTGTAACAAGCGGAAATCTTTGGCCCTTAAGTCGTCTACTTCCGAACGCATAATAAGGGGATTTACAGGCGTAATGATTTTCTTTGGTGCTTTAGTAATTTTGATGCTACTCGAAATATTTTTTAGAATTTTAGGCTTTTCAAAGGCATTGGATAGCATATAGGTTTTTTTGCGAATAAAGTCTGAAAATTCTTCTAGAGTTTCGTGTTGTTCTTGGTCTTTTACAGAAATGGGACGTCCAATACGCACCTTAATTACTCTGTTTTTTTGAGTCAATAGTTCTGATGGTAATTTTGCAGTTCTAAGCGTGTCGCTTATTTTGGATAAGCGATAAAATAAGGGGCTGTTTTTGGCATGAAAATATATGGGAACAATAGGAACTTTTGCCTTTTTTGCCAACTTCATAGCAGCGGCTTCCCATGGTTTGTCAACTAATAATTTTCCATCACGATATGTTGAAACTTCCCCTGCTGGAAAAATCCCTAAAGGATGGCCTTCTTTTAGGTGCAAAAGTGCATTTTTAAAACCTGTTATACTCGATTTTACATCTTTTCTATTTTCAAAAGGATTGACAGGCATGATGTAGGGGATAAGGGGTTCAATTTTGTGGAGTAAAAAATTGGCAATAATCTTAAAATCACTCCGCTGCTCAATCATCAATTTAAGCAATAAAATCCCATCTACGCCACCAAGGGGGTGGTTAGAGACGGTAATGTAGGCGCCATCTTTTGGCAAGCGTTTTAGGTCTTCCTCTGGAATTTCAAAACGGATTTTAAATTCTTTTAAAAGCGCATCTAAAAATTCAAGATTGTAGAGGTGCTTATTTCTATTATAGATTTTATTAATCGTCGAAATTTTGAGTATTTTTAAAATAATCCACCCAAAAAAAGTGCCAATAAATCCATATTTATCAAGATTTATAGCTTTTGCAACTTCTTTGGAGGTGATGATACTCATAAAATTAAGAATTGGTAATTATTTGAACGGTTTCTGGGGTGATTTGTTTCATTAAAACCGTTTTGTTTTTTTCAATTTCATCAATAGCTTCTGCATTGTAATGACGAATTGTGTAGAGCTTTACATCTAAATCGACCTTCACATCATATTTGGCTTTGAGTTGCAATACGAGTGGTTCTAGATGGTCATATTTATTTTCCACACAAACAGAAAAGCTAATGGCCGAATTTTGAATTGACCGAACTTTCATTTTATGTAAGTGCAATAATTTAAAAATATGACTGATATTTTCTTCTACGATATATGAAAAATCTAAAGACGAAACAGAAATCAATATTTGATTATCCCTCAAAATATAACAGGGGACTTTTGGAGAAAGCTCTAGGGCTTTTCCCACTTTGGTGCCGTTGTTTTTTGGGTTTAAAAAAGATTTTACAAAAAGTGGAATTTCTTTGCGTTGTAGAGGTTGTAATGTTTTTGGGTGAATCACAGATGCACCATAATACGACAATTCAATGGCTTCTTCGTAGGACAAGGAGTGGAGTAAAGTTGCATTTTCAAAATAGCGTGGGTCTGCATTTAGTACACCTGGGACATCTTTCCAAATCGTAACGCTTTTTGCATTTAGACAATACGCAAAAATAGCTGCTGTGTAATCACTACCTTCGCGGCCAAGTGTTGTAGTAAAATTGTTGGTGTCGCTTCCCAAAAATCCTTGTGTAATGTATAAAGTGTTGCTATTTACAGCAGAAGAAATTTCAGATTGAGTGGCTTCCCATTGTACTTTTGCATCACGATAATAATTGTCTGTTTTTATGAGTTCACGTACATCTAACCAACTGTTTTGAACCCCATTGTGGTTGAGGTAATAACTTACAATTGTTGTAGAAACTAATTCTCCAAAACCTATGGTTTGATCATAAACAAAGCTGTAATCGGGTGATTTATTTCGTTTAAAAAAGTCAGATAGCTCTTGAAATAAATTTGAAACTGCCTTAAAAACTTCATGCGCTTCATTTTCAAATAAATCCAATAAAATTGCATTATGGTATTTTTTTACGTCTTGAATACTGCTTTGCAATTCGTGTTTGGAATTAAAATAATGATCAATGACTTTTTCCATGGCATTGGTTGTTTTGCCCATCGCCGAGATAACAATCAGAATTTTTTTGGTGCCCACAACATTGAGTACCTTTTCAAGATTACGAACACCATCTGCATCTTTTACAGAGGCGCCTCCAAACTTTAAGATTTGCATGCGTCTAATTTAGCTAAATAGTTTTTAATTCCTTGTTCATTCAAATGCACCACATCCCAATCGCGTTTGACATCCGCTCCTTTGTGTTCGTAAAATTCAATGGCTGGAGTGTTCCAATCCAACACATCCCAACTGACACGTTTGACTCCAAGTTGGTGTGCAAATTTTATCACTTCGTCCAAAAGTGCCGAACCAATTCCGTGGCCTCGCATACTTTCTGAAACAATTAAATCTTCAAGGTGTAAAACAATGCCTTTCCATGTTGAAAATCTGGTATAGACTAGCGCAATTCCGATAATATTTTGTTCGACCTCTGCCACAAAACAATCAAAATCTGAAGTTGAACCAAAGCCATGCAGAACAAGATCTTCTACACTAATTTCAACAGCTTCAGGTTCTTTTTCATAAATGGCAAGTTCAACAATGAGGTCCAAAACTTTGGACATGTCTGCTTTTTTTGCTTTGCGGATGTTAAATTCCATAGAATTGTATTCTGTGGGGTCAAAGATACTCAAATGGCTTTTATTTTTTAGAAATAAAATCATTACGAAATCGTTGTAGTTGAAATAAAATATTAGATATTTGTAGTAAATTTTCTTAAATGTCTCAAAAACATCAAACATTAGGTGAGTTTATCATTGAACACCAGTCTTCATTTAAATATTCATCAGGAGAGTTATCTCGACTTATAAATTCTATTCGTTTGGCGGCAAAAGTGGTTAATTACGAAGTCAACAAAGCGGGGCTGGTTGATATTTTAGGAACTGCAGGAGACATAAATGTACAAGGAGAAAGTCAACAAAAATTGGATGTATATGCCAATGATAAATTCATTCAAATGCTAACTAATCGCAATATTGTTTGTGGAATCGCTAGTGAAGAAGAAGACAATTTTATTGCAATAAATAGTAATGATAAAAATCATCAAAACAAATACATAGTTTTGATTGACCCTTTGGATGGCTCGTCAAATATAGATGTTAATGTTTCTGTAGGAACTATTTTTTCCGTCTATCGCCGTGTTACGGATGTAGGAACAGCCGTAACTCTTGATGATTTTCTGCAAAAAGGGAGTGAGCAAGTAGCGGCAGGTTATATTATCTATGGCACATCAACAATGCTCGTATATACCACTGGCGATGGCGTCAATGGTTTCACATTAAATCCAGCGATTGGGACATTTTATTTGTCTCATCCTAATATGCAATTTCCAATAAATGGTAGGATTTATTCTGTAAATGAAGGGAATTATATTCATTTTCCACAGGGGATAAAAGACTATATAAAGTATTGTCAAATGGAAGAGGGTGATCGGCCATACACCTCACGTTATATAGGGTCTTTAGTGTCTGATTTTCACAGAAATATGATTAAAGGAGGCATTTATTTATATCCAAAAAGTTCCAAAAACTCTGCTGGTAAACTTAGACTATTGTACGAATGTAACCCCATGGCTTTTTTGGCAGAGCAAGCAAATGGTAAAGCCACAAATGGAGTCCAACGTATTTTAGATATTCAACCCACCGAACTTCACCAACGGGTTCCCTTTATTTGTGGCAGTACAAACATGGTCGAAGATGTCGAGGCTTTTTTATAAAAGCAACTCAATAATTTTTTCTTTATCTGCCTAGTCTAAAATAAGGTTGTAACTTTACAACAAATTTTAAAAGGAATGCATAAGGCAGGTTTTGTCAATATTATAGGGAATCCAAACGTTGGGAAATCAACATTAATGAATGCTTTTGTGGGGGAACAGTTATCCATCATCACTTCAAAAGCACAAACAACACGCCATAGAATTTTAGGGATTGTTAATGGCGATGATTTTCAAGTAGTACTTTCGGATACACCAGGAATTATAAAGCCTGCATATGAGTTACAAACTTCCATGATGCACTTTGTGAAGTCTGCTTTTGAAGATGCTGACATTTTGATTTATATGGTTGAAATTGGAGAAAAATCATTAAAAGATGATGCCTTTTTTCATAGAATTACTTCAACAAAAACACCTGTCATTTTATTAATCAATAAAATTGACACCTCAGATCAAGAAATATTGGAAGAACAAGCTGAGTTTTGGAAAAATAAAGTCCCAAATGCAGAGTTTTATCCTATTTCTGCTCTTACGGGTTTCAATGTAAAAAATGTTTTTGATCGCATTATAGAACTCTTGCCAGAATCTCCACCTTTTTACCCAAAAGATCAATTGACTGATAAGCCCGAGCGTTTTTTTGTGAATGAAAAAATTCGAGAAAAAATCTTGATGCATTACAAAAAAGAGATTCCTTATGCTGTTGAAGTCGATACTGAAGAGTTTTTTGAAGAAGAAAAAATCATTCGTATGCGCTCTGTAATAATGGTCGAACGAGAAACTCAAAAAGGAATTCTAATAGGGCACAAAGGAAAAGCCCTAAAACGTGTGGGCAGCGAAGCACGAAAAGATTTAGAGCAGTTTTTTGGTAAACAAGTCCATTTGGAATTGTATGTAAAAGTCAACAAGAATTGGCGCTCGAATTCCAGACAATTGAAACGCTTTGGTTACGATCAGTCGTAAAAGTTTTTTTCATTTTTTTGAGCTTTCAGAAATCACTTCTTGCACAAATTGATACAAAATATTCATTTGTTTTTTTCCTTTTTGCTTTCCAACTTGCCCTCCAAAATAGAACAAAATCCAAATAATTACCATTGTAATCATGAGTATTATCGGCAACACTATTGGCTCATTTAAAGAGTGATTTACATAGACCCAAACACCACACCCTATAAAAACTCCAGCGACAAAAAAATGCAAAAACATAAACATAGTCCAAACCACTGGGTTTGGGCCAAATAAACCTTTTATAGTTGATGATGTTCCTTGCTGTAAGACTTCAAGATGTAGTTGCGGCGACCAAAAATGTTGTTTTTCTTTAGCAATTTTTAAAAATATATGAGGTTCTATTACAGAAATACGGATGCTATTATTGTTTTTGGTATTTGATTTGAATTGCTCTAATACAATTTTCGCATCTTGATTTAACTTCATCGAAAATCGAGGTCTTAATACGATGTTATTATTTAAATTCATAAGCGTAGATTTGATTTTAAATATAATAAAACTCTTTTAAACTCATCTTTTCATCATTTTACTTAGCGATATTTCCTATTTTTGCAGCAATTCTAAATATCTAATGGGAAATATTGTAGCTATTGTAGGTCGTCCAAACGTTGGAAAGTCCACATTCTTTAATCGATTAATTCAACGGCGAGAGGCCATTGTTGATGCCGTTAGTGGAGTAACCCGCGATAGACATTATGGTAAAAGTGACTGGAATGGAAAAGAATTTTCTGTGATTGATACCGGAGGGTATATCGTTGGAAGTGATGATATTTTTGAATCAGAAATCGATAAACAGGTCGAATTGGCTATTGACGAAGCAGATGCCATCATTTTTATGGTTGACGTAGAAACGGGTGTAACAGGCATGGACGAAGATGTTGCCAAACTTTTGAGGAAAATAAAAAAACCAGTTTTTCTAGTAGTCAATAAAGTAGATAATGCCAAACGTGCTCAAGATGCCGTAGAATTTTATGCATTGGGCCTAGGAGATTATTACACTATTGCCAGTATTAATGGAAGTGGAACAGGAGATTTACTTGATGCTTTGGTAGATGCACTTCCTCAAGATAAAGAAAATGACGAACCAGAATTACCTCGTTTTGCTGTTGTAGGTCGACCAAATGCAGGGAAATCATCATTCATCAATGCATTAATTGGAGAAGATCGCTATATTGTTACTGATATAGCAGGAACTACACGTGATGCAATAGACACTAAATACAATCGTTTTGGGTTTGATTTTAATTTGGTGGATACGGCTGGAATTCGCAGGAAGGCAAAAGTCAAAGAAGATTTAGAATTTTATTCTGTAATGCGAAGTGTCCGCGCCATAGAAAACGCCGATGTTTGTTTGTTGGTGTGCGATGCACAAAGGGGATTTGACGGTCAAGTACAAAATATATTTTGGTTAGCACAACGCAACAATAAAGGCATTGTGATTTTGGTAAACAAATGGGATTTGGTAGAAAAAGACACCAAAACTACCAAAGCTTTTGAAACTCATATTAGAAAACAAATAGAACCTTTCACAGACGTTCCAATTGTTTTTATTTCGGCACTCACTAAACAACGTATTTTTAAAGCGATTGAAACTGCTGTTGAGGTTTATAAAAACAGATCAAAACGCATCAAAACAAGTGTTTTAAATGAAGATTTGTTGCCAATTATTGAACACAATCCACCACCAGCTTTAAAAGGAAAGTATGTTAAAATAAAATACATCATGCAGTTGCCAACGCCTCAACCTCAATTTGCATTTTTTTGTAATTTACCTCAATATGTTAAAGAACCTTACAAGCGTTTTTTAGAAAATAAATTACGAAAGTTATACGATTTTTCTGGTGTACCGGTTACCATTTTTATGCGAAAAAAGTAGGCTTACCAGCCTCCAGAGGCACCACCGCCTCCAAAGCCACCACCACCAAAGCCACCGCCAAAACCGCCACTACCAAAACTTCCGCCACCACCAAATAGACCACCTTTGGATGAGTTTTTGTGGTAGCTTCCTCGTCCCATATTACTCAAAAGGATAGCGTCCAAAATACTCGTACCAGGGGTACGATTTCCTTTATTATTGCCATCATCTCGTTTTGATAATGCTGCAATAAAAATGATAAAAACAACGATTAAGAAAAGTATAAGTCCAAAAGGAATATCGGATTCGTTTTGTTTTGGCGCTGCTTTGTATGCACCTGTTAAAACTTCAAAAATAGCATCCACCCCCGCATTTAAGCCTTCTGCATATTGATTTTTTTTGAAATATGGAATAATGTATTCTTGGATAATACGACTACACATTTTGTCTGTAAGAAGATGCTCTACACCATATCCCGTACTGATATTTATTTTTCGGTCATTTTTAGCCAAAAGAATAAAAACTCCATTGTCTTTATTTTTTTGACCAATACCCCAACTATGCGCCCAGTTAGTAGCCAAATAATTGATATATTCTCCCTCAGTTGAATTGATGGTTGCCACAACAATTTGTGTGGATGTACTATCGGCATACCTGATGAGCTTTTGTTCTAAAGCTATAGACTCATTTGGTGCTAAAAGGTCTATGTTGTCATAAACACTTGTTTGAATCTTTGGTTTTGGGGGAATTTCAAATTGCGCTTGACAATTTTGTCCGACAACAAGAAAGACAAAAATAAATAAGATGTATTTCAGTTTAATATTCATCTATACTTCACCTTTTGAAACTTCATTTGACAACTCATCTTTATCATTCGTTTCCCATGGGAAGAATTTTTCTAGAGCTTCACTAGCACTTTTTATACCCTCCACGATTCCTGTTTTGAATGCTCCAGCTTCAAAATGATATTGCATCACATCACGTGTTTTATTCCAGAAATTATTATTGACTTTCTTATCAATCCCCCTGTCGCCATAGATACCAAATTTTTTATTTTCAATAGCAATATAGATCAACACACCATTTTCTAATTTAGTGTTGTCCATTTTTAAGGCATGAAAAACATTTTTTGCTCGACTATCAATAGGTTCTGAAGTTCTACATTCTAAATGTACACGAATTTCACCTGTAGTTTTTTTTTCAGCCATAAGAATAGCCGAAACAATTTCTTGTTCTTCGTCTGTGGAAAGAAAATTTTCTAGAGAATTCACAAATTCGTTTTAGTCAAAGTCAAAATCCACTTCAGGTGCTTTTTCGGCTCCAGGGTCTGCTTTGTAGCGTGCCATTTCACCAAAACCAAACCAACCTGCTAAAATTTTATTAGGAAATTTTGTAGTAAAAATATCATAAGTATTTACAGCTTTGTTATAGCGATCTCTTGCAACATTGATGCGATTTTCTGTGCCTTCCAATTGATTTTGCAGATCCAAAAAGTTCTGATTTGCTTTGAGCTCTGGATAGCGCTCGACAGAGACTAAAAGACGAGAAAGCGCACCGCTAAGACCACTTTGTGCTTGTTGGAACGCTTCTAAATTTTCAGGTGTAATGTTTGTCGGATCAATAGTTGTTGAGGTGGCTTTAGCACGTGCTTCAATGACTTGAGTGAGGGTGCTTTTTTCAAAATCTGCTGCACCTTTTACGGTACTTACAAGATTTCCAATGAGGTCACTTCTTCGTTGGTAACTGCTTTCTACATTAGACCATGCTGTTTTTGCATTAGCTTCGTGTTCTACGGCAGTATTATTGAACCCTACAGCCCAATTATAAACTCCAAAACCGATTACTGCTACAATAATTAAAGGGATAAGCCACTTTTTCATAATTTTTAGATTTGAGATTTAATTTTTATTAATTGATGTTTTATGGATTCCAATTTACAAATAATATCAAAATTAGTCAAAGATTTTCCTTTTTGTGCTTTCAAATAGGTTTTTGCACCTTCTAATGTATAGCCTTGTTCTTTAACCAAATGGTATATAAGTCTTAAGTTTTTGATATCTTCTGGTGTAAATCGTCGATTACCTTTTGCATTTTTTTTTGGTTTTAAAATAGAAAATTCTCCATCCCAAAAACGAATTAAAGAGGTTTTTACACCAAATGCTTTTGCAACTTCTCCAATGGTATAGTACATTTTTTTTGGTAAATCGACATGCATCTTAATCTAAGGATTGGTTTTCAACAGAAGCTTTAATCAAAAGTTCACTAAATTCCTCACTAGTAAGGTTTCCGTAATAGAAGTTTAGAGGGTTGATGCGCTTTTTGTCTTTAAAAATTTCGTAGTGCAAATGAGGTGCCTGTGAACGTCCTGTACTCCCTACAAAACCAATGATGTCGCCACGTTTTACACGTTGATTTTTTCGAACATTGTATTTATGTAGATGCGCATATAGACTTATATAGCCGTAGCCATGATCAATTCTTATGTGCTTACCATACCCCGATGATCTAGAATCGGCACGCTTAACAACACCATCTCCACTAGCATAAACAGGAGTGCCACGAGGTGCTGTAAAATCCATTCCGTAATGAAATTTTCTAATTTTTGTAAACGGGTCT
Organism: Flavobacteriaceae bacterium; assembly: GCA_965662485.1. GTDB lineage: Bacteria > Bacteroidota > Bacteroidia > Flavobacteriales > Flavobacteriaceae > UBA3537. The sequence continues at coordinate 18,983 of CBFIIL010000024.1, forward strand.
GTTCGATAACCATAACCAGATGCCATTCGGGTTAAATCTTCATTTTTGATGGGTTGAATGGCAGGAATTTTTGCAAGGAAAGCTTCTTTATCTTTTGCTAGTGCTGTAATTTCGTCTAATGATTTAGATTGGATGACAAGTCGTTTTTGAAGAATATCAATACGCTTATTGGTTTCAGCAATTAATTCTGAATTTTCGAAACCATCAAATTTCTTATAACGATTTATCCCACCAAAGCCTTGTATTCTTTGAGAATTTGGAATGGGATTGGCCTCAAAATAAAGCCTATAAATAGTATTGTCTCTATCTTCAATATTACCCAAAACATTTTCAATTTCATTCATTTTTTTGTTCAATAGGGTATATTGAAATTCCATATTTTGAAGTTCGCGTTTTAAGGATTTTTCTTGAGGGGATTCAAAATAATAGCTCCCAATCAAAGCCGTAAAAAAACCAAAAATTGCTGAAGCAAAAATAAACCCAACCGCAAATTTTGCTTTTGTCTTTTTATCACTAGTAATCCTTCTGTACGAAAGCGTTTCAGGATCGTAATAATATTTTACGTTAGACATTGCCTAAAAAGTTCTATTTTTGTTTGAAATTTTGTTGCGTATTAAATACGCTTCACCTAAAGACAAATATAATTTGTTTTTGGAGCAAAATCAAATTATTTCAAAAAGGTTAACACATTACATGAAATCTCAAGACATAAGAGCCAATTTTCTAAAGTTTTTTGAAGACAAGAAACATACCATTGTACCTTCTGCTCCAATGGTGGTTAAAGACGATCCAACCTTGATGTTTGTCAATTCTGGAATGGCACCATTCAAAGAATATTTTATTGGCAACGGCCAGCCACCAAGCAATCGTATTGTTGATACACAAAAATGTTTGAGAGTTTCTGGAAAACATAATGATTTGGAAGAAGTAGGTTATGATACCTACCATCATACTCTTTTTGAGATGTTAGGCAATTGGAGTTTTGGAGATTATTTCAAAAAAGAAGCCATAGAATGGGCTTGGGAATTGCTTACAGAAGTTTACAAAATAGATAAAAACATTCTGTATGTTACTGTTTTTGAGGGTGATGAAAATGATAAAACAGAAATGGATACTGAAGCATTTTCCATTTGGAAAAACATTGTTGCTGAGGATCGTATTTTGAAAGGCAATAAGAAAGATAATTTTTGGGAAATGGGTGATCAAGGACCTTGTGGTCCATCTAGTGAAATTCATGTAGATCTTAGAAGCCAGGAAGAAAAAGCTAAAATACCAGGTTATGAATTGGTAAACAAAGATCATCCACACGTGGTCGAAATTTGGAACTTGGTTTTTATGGAATACAACCGAAAAGCTGATGGCTCGTTAGAATCTCTACCACAAAAACATGTTGACACTGGAATGGGCTTCGAGCGTTTGTGTATGGTGCTTCAAGGAGTTAAGTCCAATTATGATACGGATGTTTTTACTCCGATTGTTCGAGAGATTGAAGCAATTTCAGGAAAGGATTATGGCGAAAATGAAAAACATGATATTGCTATTCGTGTGGTTTCTGATCACATTCGTACAGTTGCCTTTTCAATTGCAGATGGGCAGTTGCCAAGCAATAATGGTGCAGGGTATGTCATTCGACGTATTTTAAGGCGTGCAGTACGTTATGGGTTTACTTTTTTAGACCAAAAAGAACCTTTTATGTATCGTCTTGTCAATGTTTTAGTAAAAAAAATGGCAACAACATTTCCAGAACTAAAAACTCAAAAGCAATTGATTCAAAATGTTGTTCGAGAAGAAGAAGCATCATTTCTAAAAACTTTGGATCAAGGACTCGTTTTGCTCGAACGTATTATAAATACGACTCAAGGCGATACAATTTCAGGTGATAAAGCTTTTGAATTGTATGACACTTATGGCTTCCCTGTTGATTTGACAGCACTTATTCTTCAGGAAAAAAACATGCAATTGGATAAAGCTGGATTTCAGATTCAGCTTGAAAAACAAAAAAGTAGATCTCGAGCGGCTAGTGAAGTCTCAACCGAGGATTGGACCGTTCTTCGCGAAGATGATGAACAAGAATTTATTGGATATGACAGTCTTCAAACAAAAGTTAAGATTGTACGCTATCGAAAAGAGGTGTCCTCAAAACATGGTGCACAATATCAACTCGTTTTTAACCTTACTCCATTTTATGCCGAGGGTGGTGGACAAGTTGGAGATAAAGGCTATTTGGAAACATCTAACGGAGACAAGATTTATATTCTGAATACAAAAAAAGAAAATAATGTTACAATTCACATTACAAAAGACTTGCCCAGAAATATTACAGATTCCTTTATTGCAAGTGTTGAGGTAGATAAGAGGTTTAAAACAGAATGTAATCATACGGCAACACATTTATTACACCAAGCACTGCGGGAAATTTTGGGAACTCATGTGGAGCAAAAAGGGAGTGCAGTACATTCAGATTATTTACGCTTTGACTTCTCTCATTTCTCTAAAATGACTGAAGAAGAACTTCAAGAAGTTGAAAGCTATGTGAATTCAAGAATTGCAGGGCGCTTAAAATTTAAAGAACAACGATCGATTCCATTAACAGAAGCCATTGAAGATGGAGCAATCGCACTATTTGGTGAAAAATATGGTGATGTTGTTCGTACAGTTCGTTTTGGAAATTCAATAGAATTGTGCGGAGGGACTCATGTAAAAAATACGGCAGATATTTGGCATTTTAAAATCACTTCTGAGAGTGCTGTAGCATCTGGTATTCGTAGAATTGAAGCCATTACAAATGAAGCTGTTAAAGATTTTTTCAAAGAAAATAATCAGCATTTTAAATTAATCAAAAATGCGTTGAATAATACTGTTGACCCTGTCAAAGCAGTACTTAATTTGAAATCTGAAAATATCCAGCTCAAGAAACAAATCGAAAAGCTTTTAAAAGAAAAGGCCAATAGCGTAAAATCACAATTACTAACAGAAATTCAATCCTTCAATGGAATAAATTTTTTAGCAAAGCAGCTTGATTTAGATGCTAATGGATTGAAAGATATTTCCTTTGAAATTGGACAAAAACAGGACAATGTAGTTCTGGTCTTTGCCTCAGAACAAAATGGTAAAGCATTACTATCGTGTTATGTGTCAAAAGAGCTTGTTGCTTCAAAAAATTTAAATGCTGGTACCATTGTACGTACACTCGGGAGTTATATTCAAGGTGGTGGAGGAGGGCAACCATTTTTTGCAACTGCTGGTGGGAAAAACCCTGAAGGTATTGCTGAGGCTCTAGCGCAAGTTGTTGACCTTATATCTTAAGTTTTGAAATTTCAAACCGAAGTTCCATTAAAACCAACCAACGGCAACACTATTGATTTTGATGCCAAAATAGTTTTGCTTGGTTCATGTTTTACAGAACATATTTCTGAAAAATTAGATTTTTATAAATTTCAAACTCTATGTAACCCTTTTGGAATTTTATTCCATCCTCAAGCGATTTTAACATTTTTGAGAAATGTATCTGAAAATAAAATAGATGAAAATGCTGTCTTTTTTGCTGATGAACAATGGAAAAGTTTCAACGCTCATTCTCAATTAAATAACAGCTCAAAAACACTATTTTTAAATCAACTAACCTCACAAACTGAAGATTGCAATTCTCGTTTCAAAACAACTTCTCATTTTATTATTACTCTTGGAACAGCATGGAGCTATCGCCACATTGAAACTCAAAAATTTGTTGCCAATTGTCATAAATTACCCTCAACGCAGTTTGAAAAAGTCTTGTTTTCAGTTGAAGAAATTACCGATATTCTACATAAAATAAAAGATTTAATTCATACTTTCAATCCCAAAGCTGAGGTGGTTTTTACGTTGTCTCCTGTGCGGCATCTCAAAGATGGATGTATTGAAAATACTCAAAGCAAGGCCCATTTGATTTCTGCGATTCATAAAGTGATACATTCTTCAAATGTATTGCATTATTTTCCCTCATTTGAGATAATGATGGATGAACTTCGAGACTATAGATTTTATAAATCTGACATGATTCACCCAAGCGCTCAAGCGATTGATTTTATTTGGGAGAAATTCAAGTCTATTTGGATTGATTCGAAACTTAATGGCACACTCAAAATCATCAAACGTATTCAAAATGGATTACAACACAAACCAATGAACTCCAATAGCGAAGCCCATCAAAATTTTTTGAAATCTATTGATTCTGAAATAGATAGCTTAAATAGAGAGTTTCCACAGCTCAAATTCTAATTTTTATATTCAAAAACCAACTTCTGCTTTGTTTGTTTTTGGCAGCATTTCCTAAAATTGAAGTATATTAGCTAAACAAAATAAACAAGCAATGCCTATAGATTCTTATGTAAAATTTACCAAAATCGATGGTGTAGGATACATCGAATTTTACAACCCATCTCATAATGCATTACCATCACAAATGTTAACAGAACTTTGTGCTGTGATTGACAACGCAGGA
>CBFIIL010000025.1:0-22587 GCA_965662485.1 Flavobacteriaceae bacterium
GAGTTGCGATACCAAGAGTAAAAAATACCATTAAATAGACCGCAATTAGATTAACAAATAATCCACCAACGTCCTCATTAAATTGAAATTGCTTTTGCATAATATATTATTAGTTAGTAAATCAAATATATGGAATATTAGTTTAACCTACTTATGAGGTTTAGAAATAGCTGAATTGAAAGAAGAAGATATGCCTACTTTACTTTAACCAATACAACGTACTTAGATATCTCTTTTACCTGTTGTGTAAGTGCAGGCTTCTGTAGGAACAAAGCATTTAAGCCATTTGCTTTTACAATTACAGATGAGGGTCTTCCAAAGATAATTGAAGACTATGTGATTCCGTCGAACTCAAAAAAAGGTTTTGATGTATTAGCACTTAGTCCAAGCGATAAATTTCAAGTATTAAAAAAAGTTTTTGAAAATGGAGAAGGATTTCAACACAGCGAGTTAGTAAATCAAATTAGAATAGTACTTGATAAAAACTTCAATGGAAATAAAGGAAAGGGAGAAAATAAAATAAAACAGTTAATTACAGAATCAAAAAATGAAGGATGGTTAATTCAGAACGGAAATAGACAACCTTATGAATTAGGAATACTATCCGTTTAGTTATTCATAGGTTTAGTGCCTATATATAGGCACTTAAACCGATAAACCGATGAACACTTAAACTTATGAAACAATTTAAATATCATTTTGACAAATCAAGTAAGAAATTTAACTGTCCACAGTGTGGCAAAAAACGCTTTGTTAAATACATTGAAACTGAAACAGGTCAGTATGCAGATAGTAAATATGGTCGTTGCGACAGACAAGATAACTGCGGATATAGTATGTCCCCTAATAACAACTCAATAGTTAATTACAATTACATAACTCCAAAACCAATTGAACTATCTTTCATTGAAAAAGACATCTTTCAAGCAACATTATCCTATTATGAGTTAAATCCTCTCGCAACCTACTTGATTAATAATTACAATAAAGATGAAGTTAATGTGACAATTGATAAGTATAAGTTAGGCACATCTAAAATGAATAATGGGTCTACTATTTTTTGGCAAATGGATAATACAGGTAACATACGTACAGGCAAGATAATGGCTTATGACAGTAATACAGGAAAAAGAATCAAGGATAAGAATATTGAAGCTATAAGTTGGGTACATTATAAATTAAAGAAACCAAAAGAAAGTATCAAACAATGTCTATTTGGTCTTCATTTATTAAATGATAACATAAAACAGGTTGCCATTGTAGAAAGCGAAAAAACAGCTATTATAATGAGCATAGAATTTCCAAAGTATACTTGGATGTCAACAGGCTCTCTTAGTGGATTCAAATATGAGTATTTAAAACCTCTTAAAAGCAAAGAGATAATAGCTTTCCCTGACAAAGGAGGTTATTATAAGTGGAAAACCACTGCCAAAAATTTAAATAGAAAAGGATTTAATATTAGAGTATCTAAGCTACTTGAATTTGATGAGTTTGAGATGGGTTGGGATTTAGTAGATGTATTAATCTATGAGAAAAATAATAATATAGACTAAGAGATAAAGGTTAACACCTGTACGAAGTTTTATAACCCTAAACAAAACAGGGGGAACAGAGTGTTTACAACTAACTAATAATCAATACTTTACGCCTCTTTTCAAGTGTAACGAAGCATTTTAGGGCTTTATGTACTGATTAGATGTTATGAAGGGTAGGGTTATACCCCATTACACGCTGACTACCCCTAAAAAGAAAAGCGATTTTTTTAAAGAAAGAGGGTAAATTTATAAAACTTTTTAATGGATTTTTTTGACTTTTTAACTGTCATATAACTGCCAAAAAGGGGCTATTTTAGCCCTTTTTTAGTATATTTGAGTGAGTAACTTATTGGCATAAAAAAAGCCCTACATCTCTGTAAAGCTTTTGCTCCTCCTCTTGGGCTCGAACCAAGGACCCTCTGATTAACAGTCAGATGCTCTAACCAACTGAGCTAAGGAGGACTGTTTTTCGCTTGCGCGAGCGCAAATATATAGCATTTTTTAGTTTACACAAATAGAAAACTAAAAATAATTATCCGAATATCGCCTTAAATATATCATTCCCGTTGGCAAACAACACCAAGGCGATTAAGATAAAAAATCCAGCCGTCTGGGCATACTCCATAAACTTATCGCCTGGCTTACGCCCAGTAACCATTTCATATAGCAAAAACATGACATGACCTCCATCGAGTGCAGGGATAGGCAATAAATTTAAAACCCCCAACATAATGGATAAAAAGGCAGTAATATTCCAAAAGGCCTCCCAACTCCATGTATCTGGAAAAATGTCAAAAATCGCTTTAAAACCCCCAACCCCTTTGTAGGCGCCTGTGCTTGGTGAAAAAATAAGTTTCAACTGCATCCAATACGACGAAATTTGAGATACAAAGCGATCCAAACCAACGCCTATACTTTCTCCAAAACCATATTTTTTTTGAATGATATCAAAATACCCTGCAGAGTCGTAAGCTTTCATTGATTTAACAGGAACTATTCCAAATGTACCTTCGTCTGAAACAAGAAGTTCACGAGATATTAAAACGCCGTTGCGCTCCAACTCTACACTTACATTTTGATTTTTATAATTTTCTAGTAATGGCACAAACTCATCAAAAAATTCTGCTTTTTGTCCATCAATCGTTTTTAAAACATCCCCTTTTTGAAGATCTGCACCAACATTAATTGAATTGTCTAGAAATGAGCTAAAAATAAAAGGTTCTCTTAAATCTACAAGCCCTTTTGATTTACTAGCGCTTAATTGCCCTAAAAAATCGACTGGAAAATCAATGGTTTGCTGAGAACCGTTGCGCTCAATCGTCATGGTTTGAGCCTCCAAAATATACTTGCGTATATCAGAAAAATATTCAATTTTATGATCATTTATAGATAAGATTTTATCGCCATTTTCTAGCCCAATCTCTTGTAGAACATCATTGGAAATAACATATCCCCCACGTATGCTGTTGGCGCTTATTTCTACGGAACCATAAGCAAATGCCATCAAAATATAAATTACAGCAGCCAAAATAAAATTTACCGTCACACCACCTAACATAATGATTAAACGTTGCCAAGAGGGTTTGGATCGAAACTCCCAAGGTTGAGGTTCTTGCTGCATTTGCTCGGTGTCCATGCTTTCATCTATCATTCCAGCAATTTTGACATAACCGCCCAAAGGTAACCACCCAATTCCATATACTGTCTCGCCTATTTTCTTTTTAAATAATGAATATTTTACATCAAAGAATAAGTAAAATTTTTCAACTCTAGTCTTGAATAATTTAGCAGGGATAAAATGCCCCAATTCATGCAAAACAATAAGAAAAGAAAGGCTTAATAAAAACTGAGAGATTTTGATTACAAATTCCATGGTTGTATGATATAATTAGGGGAACAAATGTAGCGGTTTTCGTGTTAGTAACAAAACCTTGTCAATATCACATTTTTGATAGGCTATAATTACATTTTACAGATTCTGTTGTACCTTTGTAATTGACTTAAAAAGTATGACTTCATTTCTTAAAAAATATAAACTTTTTGTAACTACAATGGTAGTACTATCGGCAATCATTATCACCACTTTTTACAACATATTGAAACCCAACAAAGTACTTCCAATATACCAACCTGCACAAGTTAATTTTGAATTGGTAGACAGTACAATTCAACACAAAAAAAAGTATCATACCATTGCCAATTTTAAGTTGATTAATCAAAATGGAGATACAATAACTCAAGAATTTTATAAAAATAAAATTTATGTGGCCGATTTCTTTTTTACAACCTGTCAAACCATTTGTCCCATTATGACAGACCATATGTATGAGATTCAAAAACAAACCATTTCTGATCCAGAAGTTTTGTTATTATCACATACAGTTACACCAGAAATTGATAGCGTTGCACAATTAAAACGCTACGCCAAAAAGAAATTGGTAAATTCGAGCAAATGGAATTTGGTTACTGGCGATAAAAAGCAAATTTATAGTCTTGCAAGAACGTCCTATTTGGCTGTAAAAACCAATGGGGATGGCGGCCCTTATGACATGATCCACACAGAAAATTTTATGCTTATTGACAAAAAAAAACAAATACGAGGATTTTATGATGGCACCGATCCAAAGGCCATCAAAAAACTTTTAGATGATATAAAAGTGTTAAAAGCAAGCTACAATAACTAATCTTTTTTTACTTTTGCTTCTTTAAAACGAATCTAAATAAGCATGAGCACAACCATTGCCGATTTAAAAAAAGGTGAACAAGGAATTATTACTGATAGTTCTTCAAAAGACATCCCTCTTAAACTTTTGGAGATGGGTTGCTTGCCCGGTAATAAGGTAAAACTTCTTCAGCTGGCGCCATTTTCAGATCCTATGTACCTCAATATAAATGACAGTTATTTGGCCATTCGTAAAGAAACTGCAGCACTAATAATTATAGAAAAAACCAATGAGTAAACAATTAAATGTTGCACTTATTGGAAATCCAAATACAGGAAAAACTTCTGTATTCAATGCCCTCACTGGACTGAATCAAAAAGTGGGAAATTACCCTGGAATTACTGTCGATAAAAAACAGGGAGTTTGCAGATTGTCAAGAGGCGTTAAAGCACATGTTTTGGATCTTCCTGGAACCTACAGCTTAAATGCTTCTTCATTGGATGAAAATGTGGTAATTGAATTATTACTCAACAAAAATGACAAAGATTACCCCGATGTCGCAGTAATTGTAAGTGATGTAGAAAATTTAAAACGAAATCTCCTCCTTTTTACACAAGTAAAAGATTTGAAAATTCCAACCATACTCGTTATCAATATGAGTGATGTTATGGGTCGAAAAGGTATATCTTTAGATATTGAAGTTTTAGAAAAACAATTGCACACCAAAATTGCTTTGGTTAGTACTCGAAAAAATACAGGGATAAAAGAATTAAAAATACTCATCGAAAACTACAAGAGTTTACCTACACAACAATGTTTAGACGCCTCCACTATTGATCCTGTTTATTTTGAGCGCCTAAAAATAGCATTCCCAAATCAAGATTTATACAAACTTTGGCTAGTCATTACTCAAGATGTAAATTTTGGCAAAATCACCCGACAAGAACCTGATGTTTCGAAGTTTAAAACAAAATCATTTTCAGAACTTAAAAGACTCCAACAAAAAGAAGCCATTAAGCGGTATCAATTCATAAATAATGTTCTTAAGGAAGGGCAAAATATTGACCGTTCAAAAGCACGTGATTTAAGAAGTAAATTCGACAGAGTTTTGACACACAAAATATGGGGATATGTCATTTTCTTTGTCATATTACTTACCATTTTTCAAGCCATTTATGATTGGGCAACCATCCCCATGGATTTGATTGATACTACCTTTGCAGGACTTGCAGAATGGATTAAAAATACTTTTCCAAACGGAGGAAAAGTTACCGATTTGTTTGCAGAAGGAATTGTATCAGGAATTGGTGGCATTGTGATTTTTATCCCACAAATTGCCTTTTTATTTCTATTCATTTCCATTTTAGAAGAAAGTGGATATATGAGTCGTGTTGTCTTTTTGATGGATCGTATTATGCGTCGATTTGGATTGAGTGGAAAGAGCTTGGTCCCATTAATTTCTGGAACAGCTTGTGCAATACCTGCTGTTATGGCCACCAGAAATATTGAAAACTGGAAAGAACGCCTTATTACCATTTTGGTTACACCATTTACAACCTGTTCTGCACGACTCCCAGTGTACCTTATAATTATTGCCTTGGTTATCCCAGAAGGCTATATTTTTGGGTTAAGCTACCAAGCATTAACCCTTATGTTGTTGTATCTTATTGGGTTTGGAATGGCTGTATTTTCAGCATATGTTTTAGACAGGATTATGAAAACAAATCGTAAAACCTTCTTTGTGGTTGAAATGCCAAACTATAAACTACCTCTGTTGAAAAATGTCCTCATTACAGTATTTGAAAAAACTAAAACTTTTGTTTTTGAGGCAGGTAAAATTATTTTGGCTATTTCTATAATTTTGTGGGTTTTAGCTTCTTATGGACCTGGTCAACAATTTAAAAATGCCGAATCAATTGTAGCAAAAGAGTATGTCTACAGTTCAGAAACTGAATTAGAGGATAAAGTTGCTGCATACCGCTTGGAGCACTCATATATTGGAATTATTGGAAAAACAATTGAACCTGTTATTAAGCCTCTTGGTTACGATTGGAAAATTGGGATTGGGCTTGTTGCATCTTTTGCTGCAAGAGAAGTGTTTGTTGGGACTTTGGCCACCATTTATAGTGTTGGTAGCGCCAACGAAAATGAAAGTATTGATACCATAAAAACAAAAATGTCTAATGAAACCTACGCCGATGGTAGCAAGGTATTTACATTTGCTTCTGGTATTTCACTACTCCTTTTTTATGCTTTTGCCATGCAGTGCATGAGTACCTTAGCGATTGTGAAAAGAGAAACAAAGAGTTGGAAATGGCCAATTTTACAACTCATTGGCATGAGTACAATTGCTTATATTTGTGGACTTATTGCCTTTCAAGTTTTAAAATAATATTTTGAATACAATTGTCGAAACAATTATTATTAGTGTATTAGTCTTATGTGCTTTTTTCTTTCTTTTTCGAAAGAAAATAAGTTCCAAAAATCATGATAAAAATTGTGGAGGCGGTAACTGTAAGTGCTAGCCCAAGGCCACATCGAGTGTCATCATTACAATAAAACCTCCAATAAATCCAAGGGTAGCAACATCAGTATATTTATCACGTTGCGTTTCAGGAATCACCTCCTCTACTACTACAAATATCATTGCACCGGCAGCGAAAGCCAAAGCATAAGGTAAAATAGGAGTAAAAAATGTAACGGCCAATGCACCAACTACAGCTGCAATGGGCTCCACAATAGCTGATAATTGACCATACCAAAAACTTTTAAAACGACTAACACCTTGCCGTCTAAGTGGCATGGATACTGCAATCCCCTCAGGAAAATTTTGAATGCCAATACCCAAAGCTAATGCGACTGCGCCACCAATTGTAGCTTCAGGAATTCCTGCAGCAACTCCACCAAATAAAACCCCAACAGCCAACCCCTCTGGAATATTGTGCATGGTAATGGCCAAAACCAAAAGCGTTGTTCTATGCCATGGCGATTTAACGCCCTCTTTTTCACTTTCTTTAAAATTGATATGTAAATGGGGAAGTACTTTATCCAAGCCAAACAAAAATAGAGCTCCGAGACCAAACCCTACAGCTGCTGGAATAACTTTTATAAACCCCTCTCCTGGACTCATTTCTATTCCTGGCGCAAGCAAACTCCAAAAGCTCGCTGCTACCATAACACCTCCCGTAAATCCTAGCATGCCATCAAGTAATCCTCTTTTCATTTTTTTTAGAAAAAAAACAAGCGATGCCCCAAGTGCGGTTAAAATCCATGTAAAAAGAGAAGCATAAAATGCTGCTAAAACAGGATCTATTGATTCAAAATATTGAATAATTTCATCTAACATATTAATTGGTTTTTACAAATAAATTATGGGTTACTTCTTTCGAAATAACCAATTGTATTTTATTAATTTCTATAGTCATCGATTCGTCAAAAACTTCTTTTGAGATGACTATTATTTTTGTTCCTAAGGCGATGTTATGCTTATCCAAAAATTGTAAAAAATTTGATGATGAGTCCTTCACACCAATACAAATACAACTATTATTGGGTTCAATTTTGGATAATAATAACTTTTGAGTAGAGGGCATATTCCCGTTACAATCGGGAATTGGGTCACCATGAGGGTCTTTTGTTGGATACTCTAAAAATACATCCAATTGTTGAGTCAGCTTTTCCGATTTGATATGCTCCAATTGTTCTGCAACTTCATGAACCTCATCCCAAGAAAAATTTAGTTTTTTAACCAAAAATACTTCCCACAATCGGTGTTTTCTTATTACAGATACAGCAGCCAATCGCCCTTTTTCTGTCAAATGAACACCTTTATATTTTTGATAATTAACAAGACCTTTTTCTGAAAGTTTTTTTATCATGTCTGTTGCAGAAGAGGCTTTGGTATGCATTTTTTTGGCGATGGCATTCGTGCTTACAATCGCGTCATTGCGCATGGCCAAGTGATAAATTGCTTTTAAATAATTTTCTTCAGAAAAAGTTACCATTTATCTCTAAATTTATACAAATATAAATAAATTTTTAGTCATGTCTAAATTTATAATTATATTTGCAAAAACTAGTTGTTAATACGCCACTCTTTGGTGTTTTTTTATAAATAAAATTTTTATTTAGATTTAATAAACATAAGTATGTTTGTGCTATAGTTTTAAATCCCAAACCATGAACAAAATATTATTTATTTTCCTTTTTTTTAGTGCCATAACAAATGCCACAAACACTTTTACTATTTCTGGCACTGTAACCAGCGAAAACGGAGATGGCATTCCTTATGCTAGCATTTATCTAAAGGGGACTTCAAAAGGCGTTATGACTGATATTGATGGAACTTTTGTAATCGAAAGTGTCCAAAAGGGAAGTTATTCTCTAATCGCTTCTATTACAGGGTACAAAGCTGTAAAAAAACAACTTATAGTTGACCAAAACATCACCATAAATATTTCTCTTGAGGAAATAGAGCTATTGAATGAGGTAGTCATTACAGGAACGCAAAAAACTGTAAAACGATTAGAAAGTCCCATTCCTGTAGAGGTTTATTCCGCTACATTTTTGAAAAAAAACCCAGCACCAAACATCTTTGAAGCACTTCAAAACGTAAATGGTGTTCGCCCTCAAATAAATTGTACTGTATGCAATACTGGTGACATCCACATCAACGGATTGGAAGGTCCCTATACGCTTGTGCTTATCGATGGTATGCCCATTATAAGTGGCTTATCTTCTGTCTACGGGTTGTCTGGCATCCCAAGTTCTTTAATTGACCAAGTAGAGGTTGTGAAAGGCCCTGCATCAAGTTTGTATGGTAGCGAAGCAGTAGGCGGCCTCATTAATGTGGTAACAAAACATCCTGACAACGCCCCGCTATTGTTTTTTGATTCTTTTGGAACAAATTGGGAAGAATACAATTTAAACTTGGGTCTAAAGGCAAAAGTGAATGACAAAACCAGCATGTTGTTAGGTGTTAATTATTACAACTATAGCAACCCTATTGACAACAACAACGATAACTTTACAGATGTCACCCTTCAAGATCGAATATCAGTATTTCAAAAATGGGATTTTAAAAGAAGCCTGAACCGTGTATTTTCTTTAGCTGGACGATACTTTTACGAAGACCGTTGGGGCGGAGAATTACAATGGACGCCCAAAAATCGAGGTGGTGATGAAGTGTATGGAGAAAGTATTTATACCTCTCGTTTTGAAATTATTGGAAACTACCAGCTTCCTATTGATAAAAAAATGTTTGTTCAATTCTCCTATTCAGATCACGATCAAAATTCTGTTTATGGAGACACCGAATATCTTGCCCAACAACGAATTAGTTTTGGACAACTAACATGGGACCATTCTACTCAAAAAAACGATTGGCTTTTTGGACTCAGCATAAGATATAATTTCTATGATGACAATACATCAGTCACAAAGACTGCCGATGAAGTTTTTATCCCCTCGTTATTCATTCAAAACGAAATCACTTTAAGCAAAAAGCAGAAACTTCTTTTGGGTGGGCGATATGATTATGACAGCAGACATGGATCTATCTTCTCTCCGCGTGTGGCCTATAAATACTCCCCTACAAAAGACGATGTGTTTAGAATAAATGCGGGTACAGGTTTTAGAGTCGTCAACCTTTTTACAGAAGAGCACGCAGCACTTAATGGTGCTCGAGAGGTGGTTGTTCAAAATAAATTGAATCCTGAACAGTCTTACAACATCAATATCAACTATTTAAAAAAATTATACACCAAAAAAGGCCATATTTTAGGATGGGATATCTCTGCCTGGTACACCTATTTTACAAACGCTATCCTCCCCGATTATGACACCAACCCCAATCAAGTTATTTACGACAACTTAAATGGGTTGGTAACTAGTTTTGGCGCAAGTATTAATTTTGATGCAGTACTCTCACAAAATTTTAAAGGGGGCGTTGGACTTACCTTGCAAGAAGTTTCTAAAAAGGAAAATGACGTAACAGAACAACAAATATTAACCGAAAAATTTTCTGGAACATGGTCTATTTCATATTTAAATATAAAAAACAATTTTAGTATCGATTATACAGGGAATATGTATGGCCCTATGAGGTTACCGGTGCTGAATACGCTAGACCCTAGAAAAGACAAGTCACCATTGTGGAGCATTCAAAACATACAGTTTACGTTCAAAGGGCTACAAAATATTGAATTATATACAGGAGTAAAGAATATATTGAATTGGACTCCAAACAGAGGAAACCCTTTTATAATCGCTAGAGCCAGTGATCCTTTTGACAAAAATGTTACTTTCGACAACAATGGAAATGCTGTTGCTACTCCAGACAATCCATATGGACTTACGTTTGATCCAACCTATATTTATGCACCTAACCAAGGAAGACGTTTGTTTTTTGGATTAAGGTACACAATGAGATAATTTTTATAAGCTTTTATTGAGATTAAAACCCCACCTCTTTTTGAAGTTGTTCATAAGCTTCTTGTACCTTTCTGAATTTTTCTTCAGCGCCTTTTTGA
The DNA here is from genome assembly GCA_965662485.1 of Flavobacteriaceae bacterium. GTDB lineage: Bacteria > Bacteroidota > Bacteroidia > Flavobacteriales > Flavobacteriaceae > UBA3537. The sequence goes on from CBFIIL010000025.1 coordinate 10,729, forward strand.
TGCTCAGGCCCTAGATGTTGAACTTTGTCTGGATGATACTTTTTGGCCATTCGTCTATAGGCTTTTTTAATATCTTGCGGAGTTGCGCCTTTTTCGAGTTCTAGTATTTTATAAGCATTATTACTAGCGCTATAAAACATCGCTTTTATACTCTCATAATCTCTATGATTTATTCGAAGATAATTAGCAATACGCTCTATAACAAAAACTTCGCTCACAGCAACATGACCATCAGACTTAGCGATTCCAAACAAAAAATGAAGCAATTGTAAACGCGAAGCATGATCCATCATTTGCTGAATTTGTAAACAAACTTGACGTAGGGAAATATTGGACTGTTTATTTATTTCTTTAAACAATCTAAAGGCATGATTAGCACGGTCTTTACCATACATTTGAACAAATTGACGACGTACAAAATCTAATTCTCGTTGGTCTTGTTTGCCATCCGCTTTGATCACTAATGAAGACAAAATCAGCAAACTCACTTCAAAATCACCAGATTGTGTTGGCGCTTTTGATCTGGTATATGTTTTTGTTTTTGAAGACGAGCCATCTATTAAACTTCCCAAAGCTAATCCAATAATTGCCCCTATGGGACCACCAAAAGACCACCCTACAGAAGCTCCAATCCATTTTGCAAAACTCATAAATTAAATTAAAAATTCAACATTCAAACCTACGTAAATAAGTTTATTTTTTTAAATTGAATTTAACATTTATATCTCGTTTGAAGTCATACAATTTGAAATGCATTTATGTATCTTTGTGCTTTAATTATTAAAAATTAAATTTATGTATCCAGCTGAGTTAGTAAAACCCATGCGTGAACACCTTACGCAAGTAGGATTTGAAGAATTATATAGTGCTGAAGCCGTTGATAATGCTTTGGCAAAACCAGGGACAACACTTATTGTTGTCAATTCTGTATGTGGATGTGCTGCTGCCAATGCACGCCCAGGGGCTATACAAAGTTTGCAAAATGAAAAACGCCCAACACAAACTGTAACTGTTTTTGCTGGCGTTGATAAAGAAGCGGTAGACAAAGCCCGTGAACATATGATTCCTTTCCCTCCAAGCTCACCATGTATGGCATTGTTTAAAGATGGTGAATTGGTGCATATGCTCGAACGCCACCATATTGAAGGACGGCCTGCAGAACTGATTGCAGAAAATCTGATTAATGCTTATAACGAGTATTGTTAAATTAAAAAAGCCCTGAAATTTCAGGGCTTTTTTAACAAGATTTAATTTAAAAATCAGTAACTACAAAATGCCAGTCTTTATCCCTTGAAACATTTCCATTTGTGCCATTGTCCCCTTCATGTATTAAAACATCAAACGTGCTTGTGGTCTGGCTTGTTACATGAATATTGATATCATCTCTGTTGCTCCACATGTTTATTTCAAAACAGGTAAGCTGTATAATATAATGTGCCGTTGGCAATGCTTGATTCAAAGTAACTCTATATGTTCCAGTATTAAGTCTTTGAACTGTTGCCCCTTTAATCTTTAAAGCAGTTCCATTGGCAGCAACCTTTCCCATAGCTTTAATATGGTTGTTTTCTGTCAATGGTACCCATACACTTCCATTCCACAAATACGTCATAAGGTGAGTTGGATCTGTATTATCTATCCAAATGTCCCCTTTGAATGGCGCAGGAGTGGTTGGAGCGGATGTTGCGGTGGTAACTTTATTGTTAGCAATTTTAATTTTAGTGCCTTTATGATTAATAACCTCAACATCTTGAGCTACCATTATTAATGGCAGTAAAAAGGAAAAAATTAAAAGCGCTTTTTTTAGCATAACGAGTTGCTTGTTTTATGTAATTATTTTACAAAGTGAACTTCAATAACATCATTTGCAAAGACCTGCCAATCGTTAGGTACGGCTGTGCTTGGGACGAGTGTTACCGTTGATGCTGCAACTGTGTAATCTACATTGGCAACTAATTTGGCGCCATTTCTATACACCCAAACTTGAGAAAACTTGGGTAGTACTGGAGCTCCTTTTAAAGCAAAAGCTGTTTGTCCAGCTGTTGCTGTAAATTTCTCTTGTCCACTTTGCAAAAGGTCTGTTGCTAACAATTTTTTAGTAGCACCTGTGGCTTCATCTCTAACTAATAAAGTCCAGCCTGTTCCTGTTCCATGATCTGATTGGTCGGTCGCATTGGTTGAGGCTGCTAGAGTTGTCACGTCAACCAATTCAATTCCATCCAAAGCAAAAACATTGCCATCCACATCTATGTATGTGTCATCTGTCAATGTTCCTCCAAGCTGCCAAGTTGTTGTGGTAACATCTGCACTAGTATTAGACAACAGAGTCAATCCATTTTTGGCTTGTAAATACTTAATGGTTCCTTTGTTGTCAATAACACGTACTGCACCTGCAGTAACGGTTGTGCCAGGGACAATATCGCCTTGTTTTGGAACATCACCTGTAGTTTGTTGTGCAAAAAAGGGAGTTGAACAAAAAATTGCAAATACTATAAGTAGTGCATTGTAATGTAGTTTTTTGGGTTGTTGTTTCATTATTGTTTATTTTAATTAATATTTATTTTTAATTGAATTGAACGATTCTTATTTCATCGTCTTTATAACACTTAGCTCCCTGTTCAATTTCTATAGCAGTTGCGCTAATTGCTGTAAAATCTATTCGTACACCATTTCTGTAAACATTTACTTTTTTTGGGTCAGATATCGTCAAAGGTGTTTGAAACTGTAGTTGTCCGTCTTGGGCTATGTGTAGTACAACCTCTTCTTTAAAAAGATTAGACACAGATGTTTTCTTTAATGTTCCTGTTTGAGGATCAACCACCATAATTTCCTGAGGTTGAGGGTCATTTTCTAACCCTGCTATTGCTAATGTATTTGTATTGGTTGTTGTTATTGTTGTAGGTTCTGTTAATGGTCCACCCAAAATTATTTCATTATTTTTTATGGATAACCCATTTGTAGCACTTATAGATTGATTTACCCAAGTTGTGCCATCAAAAGTATATATGTCACCTGTGGCTTCATCAACATAGATGTTTCCTGCACTTGGAGAATTGGGATTATTTGTTGTAGGAGCACCATTCCCTGTAAAAATTTCTGGTTCATTACCAAGACGATTCCATTTTGCACCATCCCAATAATAATATCCTGGCGTAATATCTGAAACAGTAGAGGTGTTATAAACTAGTAAACTTTCTATATTGCCATTGATAATCGTTTGTGTATCTGTAGAACTTGTCAATGGAACTTGTGGAAGTAAAACTCCGCGGTCTGCAGCAACAACTTCCAATTGTGAAGAAGGATTAGGTTGTGGTGTTCCTATTCCAACCTGAGAGTATAATCCTGATGAAAATAGAATAGTCGAAAAGTAGACGTAAAATTTTAGAGGCATAAAACTTTTACTTAATTGATTGCAATTAACTAATAAAAAATGAATTTTAATAGTGTCATGTAACAAACGGCCATTTGACGTAATAAACGGCCATCTGACGTAATATTCGGGAAAATTTGTTAGATAAAGTTCAACAAATCTTCTATTTTTGACAACAATTGAATTTGAATTTTTGTCGATTTTAGACTAAACTTGTTGTGCTTTGCAATAAAAATGGTCTCAAAACCAAGCTTTTCGGCCTCCATAATACGCTGGTCTACACGTTGTACAGGGCGTATTTCACCTGATAAACCTACTTCTGCTGCAAAACAAAAATTTTCTGTTATCGCATCGTCGTTATTTGAGGATAAAATTGCAGCAACAACGGCCAAATCTATAGCAGGATCATCTACAGTTATCCCCCCTGTAATGTTTAGAAAAACATCTTTTGCACCTAGCCGAAAACCTGCTCGTTTTTCCAATACTGCCAACAACATATTAAGGCGTTTGGCATTAAATCCTGTTGCACTTCGTTGAGGCGTTCCATAAACTGCAGAACTCACCAAAGCTTGTACTTCAACCAACAGCGGCCGCATGCCCTCTAATGTAACTGCAATAGCATTCCCAGAAAGTGAACTATCTTTCTTAGAAATTAAAATCTCCGAAGGGTTTTGAACTTCCCTAAGCCCGCTCCCTTGCATTTCATAAATTCCTAACTCGTGTGTAGATCCAAAACGGTTTTTGTGTGCTCGTAATATTCTAAAGACATGATTTCTATCGCCTTCAAATTGTAAAACGGTATCCACCATATGCTCTAAAATTTTTGGCCCAGCAATACTTCCATCTTTTGTAATATGACCAATGAGAATAACTGGTGTGGCGGTTTCTTTAGCAAATTTCATCAATTCAGAAGTGCATTGTTTTATTTGAGAAACACTACCGGCTGATGCTTCTATAAACTCGCTTTGTAGTGTTTGAATAGAATCTATGACTAAAATATCTGGCTCTAGACTTTCAATTTGCTTAAAAATATGTTGGGTTTTGGTTTCAGTTAAAATATAGCATTGTTCGCCATTTGGATGAATACGTTCTGCGCGGAGTTTGATTTGTTTCTGACTTTCTTCTCCAGAAACATATAAAGTCTTATAAGGTAATTTTAAAGATAGCTGAAGCATAAGTGTGCTTTTCCCAATACCTGGCTCTCCTCCCAGTAGTATCAACGACCCAGGAACAATTCCTCCGCCCAAAACTCTATTGAGTTCATTGTCTGTGGTGTTTAGTCTTGGTGTTTTACTCGTATCAATTTCAGAAATTTTTAATGGTTTTGACACGCGTTCCTTAGAAAGAGAAGTCGAAGATTTCCAGTCACTTTTATTTGGTTTTTGTACAACTTCCTCAACAATTGAATTCCACGATTTACAGGACGTACATTGCCCCTGCCATTTCGCATATTGAGCGCCACAATTCTGACAAAAAAATGTTGTTTTTACCTTTGCCATTAGTACCCAAATTCTGCTTGTATTCGATCGGCTCTCTCCAATAAATCGTCTTTTGTAATGCCATCAATTTCTTGATAAATATAGGCTTCTCGATAGGTTTTCATGGCTTTTTTTGGATTCCCTGTAGCTTCATAGAAGCGCCCCATGTAATAATTGTGTAAAAGGGATTCTGGATAAGAGTCGCGTGCCAATTTTCCTAAATCCTTAAAATATTCAAAACGTTCATTTTTATTAATGGCAGTAGCTATGGCTCGAAAATCATTGAGAAGGATTTGCTTTTCAATACCAAAAAGGGTTTTTATTTTTTCATATTTTTCGATTAAATAATCTACTGGAGATGTTTCCAATGTGAGAATATAATTTTTGTATTCAGAGCGTGAAATTGGTTGATAAATTAAAAAGATGTGTTGTAGGGCTTTTGGTAAAGAAATATTGACTAGCCCATAATGATCTGCGCCATCAAAATCATCAAACTCATAAAATAAATTATCAGATTCAATAGCCTCTAAATTAATGTTTAACTCAAAAATCTCTTTGCGTTGTTCTCTAAAATCTTCACTGGCAGTTGACATATAATAAAAAACAGGAGATTTTAAATCTTTTAATCGTTTTGTAAGGTTTGTATCCATATATGGCGACATGCTTGGGCTTAAAGCGATATAGGCCTGGAATAGTGGTGCTTTTCGAAAGCTAAAGAAATTAATGAAATTTGCAGATTTACCATGTCCTACTGCAACTTTAAAACCTCCAACTCGATAATTTTCTTCTAAAAATGGTACTAGCTCTGCACCTAAAAATTCATAAAATTTTGCCCCCTCTTGGGTGGGAAAAAAAGTAGCGTCGGAAACAAACAAATCATCGGACCTTGTCCCATCTTGATTAACCCCTACGACTATCGCTTCTGGCATATCATCCCAATAGGAAGTATAATCCACATTACCCACTACAATTTCAAAGAGAAAATCGCCATCTAAAACTAATATTAATGGGTAAAACTTTTCAGCGTTTTCCTCATAGTTTCTTGGCAATTGTATCTTTAGTTCTCGAGATCCTAGCCGATCTGATTCGATGTATTCGTACTGAGTTTGTGCAAATAAAGATGTTGTGCAAAACATTGCAAAAAGGATTAATCGTCTCATTAAATTGGCATTAATTTGAACTGCCAAGTTAATGAAATCAGTTAAAAAAAAGAAGTTAAATAAAAGTTTGTTTTGCTTAGTGCTTTGGGTTGAATTTATTAAAAAAAGGCAATAATATTAGAGATACTCCCCCTAAAACAACAAGCATAATAGTTTGTGAAGTCCACATGATCCAACCAAAAGCAAGACTGGGAGCTTCGGCAACACCAAAAATTGAAAATGCAGCATAAATAGCTAGTGGATAGGCTCCTATACCACCGTTTGTAAGAGCAATACTAAACCCTGCTGCAATAAATCCTATTAGAACTGCCGAAAATGGGAGGTTTGAAATTGCATCAAGAGAAAATGTGGTCACATAAAACATCATTACATACATTACCCAAATAAAAAGTGTATGAGCAATAAATGACCATTTCTTTTTCATTTTAAAAATGCTTAAAGCCCCCTCCAAAAATCCCATAAAAAAGGCTTTTAATTTGAGTATAAGTGGATGTTCTCCTTTTTTGAACAACACATAAAGTCCAAAAAGGATTGTGACAAATAACATCAAAAACAACCATTGCTTTTTAAAGTTTACATCTGCAAACAGAAAGTTGTAAATAAAGTCAAATTCCAAGAAAAACGTTATAATAACAATCAAAAACATTACAAGAGCATCTGCAACACGTTCGGCTACAATAGTTCCAAAGCCTTTTTCGAAAGGAACTCCTTCATAATTAGTTAGAATTGTAGCCCGAGAGACCTCACCTGCGCGAGGTATTGTATAATTGATCAAATAGGCTGAAAACACGGCCATTAAACTATTTGGAAAACGTAAGGTATATCCCATGGGCTCTATCATAAACTTCCAACGATAGGCACGAGATATATGACTTAAAATACCAAGAAAAACACCTAAACCAATCCATAAATAATTGACATTTTTGAAATATATTATAAGTGTTTCAATGGGTGTTTTTTGCAGTGAATACCATACCAAAATCCCTCCTAACAAAAGTGGTAATACAGTTTTCAGGATGGACTTAACGGATGTATTCAATAGAATTATTTCAAAAGGTTTGTAGCTTCATCAGGAAAAACTAAGGAAGGTTTGAATGTTTTGGCTTCTTCTTGACTCATCATTGCATAAGTGATTAAAATCAGAACATCTCCAATATTTACTTTGTGGGCGGCAGCTCCATTAAGTGTAATTTCTCCAGATTTTCTTGGACCTGGTATAACATAAGTTTCTAAGCGTTCGCCATTGTTATTATTAACAACTTGAATTTTTTCACCCTGAACAATATTAGCGGCATCCATCAAATCTTCATCGATAGTGATACTTCCAATATAATTTAAGTCAGCGCCAGTAACTTTGACGCGGTGAATTTTTGATTTAACAACGTGTATTAGCATACTGCAAATGTAATTAATTTAATGCGATATTATCAATCAATCGAACCTCTCGAACATAGGCTGCTATAAAGGCGCGGTACTTCATTTTGTCTTGTTTTTGGCCCATTGGTTCAAGTGTCGATTCATTTGATATTTCAAAATATTCTAATGTTAAAATTGGATCGTTTTCAAACTGTCGAACAACCCATTCTTTAATTTTAGTGGCATCTTCTGTGCCAAATTTTTCTTTAGAAGCTTTCAATGTTCTAAAAATTTTGGTCACATGCACTTGTTCTTTTTCTGTTAGACGCACATTTCTTGAACTCATTGCCAAACCATTTTTTTCTCTTGCAATTGGACAGCCCACTATTTTTACTGGAAATTTTGTAAGCTCTACCAATTTTCTGATAATAGCCAATTGCTGAAAATCTTTCTCTCCAAAGTAAGCATTATTGGGCTGAACAATTTCAAATAAACGTTGGACAACCGTACCCACACCATCAAAATGACCTGGTCTAAATTTTCCTTCCATTTGATGTTCTAGGCCATCAAAATTAAAAGATTGTTTTGAAACAGTTTCTCCATAAATATCTTTTGGTTCAGGAGCATAAACGACAATTTTGGATGATGATAATGTTTTGAGTTTTTCTAAATCTGCTTCTAAAGTTCTAGGGTAATGATCCAAATCGGAAGCATTATTAAATTGGGTTGGATTGACAAAAATACTAACTACAACACAGTCATTGTCTTTTAAAGCGCTTTGTATTAATGACAAATGTCCTTGATGCAAAGCACCCATAGTTGGCACAAAACCAAGACTAAAATGTTCTTCTCTAAATGGCGCTAACATAGTATTGAGCGCATGTTTTGTTGCAAAAACTTTCATTTTTTGAAAATTAACGGCTTGCAAACTTAAGCTATTAGCGTTAATCTGCATAAAATTTTGTACTTTTGCATGATTTTTGTTGATAATAACTAAGAAGAAGAATTTATGAAAGACAAGAGAATATTATACGTATCATCAGAAGTAATTCCCTATTTACCAGAAACAGAGATTTCTTCTATGTCCTTTGAAGCTCCAAGAATGGTAAACAAACAAGGGGGACAAATACGAATATTCATGCCACGCTATGGTAACATCAATGAACGCCGTCATCAACTTCATGAGGTGATTCGTTTGTCTGGAATTAATTTAGTTGTCAATGATTTAGATATGCCACTTATTATCAAAGTTGCATCAATCCCAAAAGAAAGAATTCAAGTTTATTTTATTGACAATGAAGAATACTTTAAAAGAAAAGCAACTTTTACAGATGAAGATGGAAAATTGTTTGAAGACAATGACGAGCGTGCCATTTTCTTCGCAAAGGGTGTCATTGAAACCGTGAAAAAACTCAATTGGGCACCAGATATCATACATGTTCATGGATGGATGGCATCATTATTACCCCTATATTTGAAAGAATATTACAAAGATGAACCCCTTTTTAGTGAAAGCAAAATTGTAACTTCTATATACGAGCAAAGCTTTGATGAAGAACTTAATAATGAATTAATTAACAAGATTAAGTTTGATGAAATTGAAGACAATCACCTTGAAAATTTAAATCCCCCAAATTATATCAACCTAATGAAAACTGCTATTGATTTTTCTGATGGACTTATCAAAGGCTCGAAGGATCTTCCTAAAGAATTAGAAACATATATTGATGGCTTTGAAAAGCCTGTTTTGGAGTACCAGTACCCTGAAGAATTTGCAGAAGCATACACCGATTTTTATACAACTAAAATTTTAAGTTAGTCCCAATATTTTATGAAACAAATGAAGCATAATTTATCAAAATTATTCACCCTTGGTTTAGTAACATCTCTTTTCTTTGCTTGCGAAAAAGAATTTTCTGAGATAGGTTCTGGAATTGTTGGTGACCCAAATATCGAAATAAAATACCAAGTTTATCCAACAAAAACTTACAATAAACGTATTGCACCGTTTCAATCAAATGGCCTTCCAAAAAACTTTTTAGGGTATTACAATGATCCTTTATTTGGGTCAACATCTGTTCATTTTCTGGCGCAACTTACACCAAAAAATTATAATGTAAGCTTTGGCGACAACCCTGTTCTAGATTCTGTCGTTTTGACAATTCCTTATTCCGTTAAAAAATCTGACGACATCTATACCATAGATTCGCTTTATGGCGAGCACCCTGTCAAGCTATCTATTTTTAAAAATAATTTTCTATTACGTGATTTTGATCCCAATAGCGACTTAGACGAAAGTCAACGCTATTTTTCGGACGGGAGTCTTTCTAGCACAGAACAACTCAATACTTCGGATATGGAAGGGGAACTACTTTATACCACGACTGAATTCTTTCCAAGTAATGAAGAAATTGTACTAACAGAAGAAAATGATGAGGGAGAAATGGAAACATCAGCAACGTTGACCCCAAGTCTTCGTATTAAGCTTGATGAAATAGCCTCATTACCTAACAATTTTTGGGAAGAATTGATTCTTGAAAGAGAAGATAGCGATGAGCTATCAAATAGTAATAATTTTTATAATCACTTTCGAGGGTTATACTTCAAAGTAGAGGCTGTAGATCCAAATAATGGCAACCTAATTCAATTAAATTTTGTATCTAGCAATGCACATTTAAAATTACATTATAAATATGATAACACTGGATCAGATGGTGGAGTAACAACTAGAAACAGCACCTACGATATGGGATTTAACGGCAACCGCATTAGCATTTATGAAAACACCTTTGATACTAACATACTTCAATCTATTGCAAACGCCAATGAACAAGACGGCGATGAACACTTGTATTTGAAAGGCGGCGAAGGATCGATGGCTGTTGTAGAACTATTTTCAGAAGATGAAGATGGAAATGATTTTGATGATTTTATCACAGACTTTAGAGAAAATGATGGAGAAGAGACCACAATTAAGAGATTAATCAATGAAGCTTATTTAGAATTTTACATTGATGAATCAATCACAGGTACAGATGCAGATCATCCAAACCGTATATTTGTATATGATTTGAACAATAATGTTCCTCTTGTGGATTATTATTTAGACAATACGGTTAACACGGCAACATCTGATTCAAAATACACACATCTTGTTCCTGTAAGTTCTGAAACTGATGAACAAGGCGTTGAACACAAAAAATATAAAGTTCGTATTACGGGCCATCTTAATAACATTGTAACTAAAGATTCTACAAATGTAAAACTTGGGCTTTTGGTATCCTCTAATGTAGGTGCTGTAGATATGAAAGAACTTCAGCAATATGACCAAGATGTTAAGGGCATCCCATCTGGGAATATTCTTTCCCCAAAGAGTGTTGTAGTGCATGGTAGTAATTCCAGTGATGAACATAAAAAAGTGAAGCTTAAGGTGTATTACACCGAACCAACCAACTAAATATATGTGTGGAATTGTAGGATATATTGGTCACAGAGATGCACGCTCCATTATCATAAAGGGTCTTCAACGCCTAGAGTATAGAGGTTATGATAGTGCAGGAATAGCACTTTTTGATGGAAAAGACATCAACGTAACAAAAACCAAAGGAAAAGTAAGTGATCTTCAAGATAAAATAAATTCTGACCACAATACGGTTGGGAATATTGGCATTGGACACACACGCTGGGCAACACATGGTGTGCCAAATGATATTAACTCACACCCACATTATTCAAATTCAGGGGATCTCGTTATTATACACAATGGAATCATTGAAAATTATGCGTCCATTAAAAAAGAGTTGTCCAATAGAGGATACACATTTCAATCGGATACTGACACTGAAGTCTTAGTAAATCTCATTGAAGATGTTCAAAAAAATGGAAATTACAAACTTGGAAAAGCAGTTCAAATTGCACTCAATCAGGTTGTTGGCGCCTATGCTATTGCTGTTTTTGATGTCAAAAAGCCAAACGAAATTGTAGCTGCACGACTAGGAAGTCCGCTAGCTATTGGCGTAGGTGATGGGGAATTTTTTATTGCTAGTGACGCCTCACCATTTATTGAATATACAAACAATGCTATTTATTTAGAAGACGAAGAAATGGCTATTATTCGTATACATAAAGATACTAAAATTCGAAAAATAAAGGACGACAAACTTGTTGATCCATATATCCAGACCCTTAAACTTAATATTGAGCAAATAGAAAAGGGAGGATATGAGCATTTTATGCTTAAAGAAATTTTTGAACAACCTAGTGCGATAAAAGACACCTACAGAGGGCGATTGAATGTCAATAAAGGCATTATTAAGATGGCTGGCATAGAGGACAACTTAGAGAAATTTCTTAATGCTCAAAAAATCACTATTGTTGCTTGCGGTACTTCTTGGCATGCAGGATTGGTTGCCGAATATGTTTTTGAAAATTTAGCACGCATCCCTGTTGAAGTTGAATATGCTTCAGAATTCCGATACAGAAACCCTGTGATTTCTAA
>CBFIIL010000026.1:0-21923 GCA_965662485.1 Flavobacteriaceae bacterium
CACCAGTTACGAGTGGTCTTCTTATCGGTGCTTCGTAATGAGACGCCATAGTTTAATTTTATTTCTTTGTTAGTTATGCTTCTTTTGTATTTCTTACTTTAACTTGGTAGACCACATTTGGTTTTGTACCAACATGTTCTAATAGATGATAAGCACGCTCATCATCTTTAAGTTTTGTAACATCGTCTTTTTTATTATTGATATCGCCAAAAACAATTGCGCCACTATCACAAGCCGATGAACAAGCCGTTTTAAAGCCATTCACATCTACTGGTCTACCGTCACGTTTGGCATCCAAAATTGTTTTTTGTGTCATTTGAATACACATCGAACATTTTTCCATGACCCCTCTAGAACGTACCGTTACATCTGGATTAATGACCATGCGACCTAAGTCGTTATTCATATGATAATCAAACTCATCGTTACCATTATAAAGGAACCAGTTAAATCGACGTACTTTATATGGGCAGTTATTTGCACAATAACGTGTTCCAACACAACGGTTGTACGCCATGTGGTTTTGACCTTGCCTTCCGTGTGAACTTGCTGCTACTGGACAAACGGTTTCACATGGTGCGTGGTTACAATGCTGACACATGATGGGTTGAAAAGCCACTTGAGGATTTTCAGATGGTAATTCCATTTCGCCAAAAGTGCTTAATGAACTTCCAAGCCCTTTGATATTATCTTTTGTTTGGTTGTCCCCCTCAAAAGTTTCATCTGAAGAATAGTAGCGGTCAATTCTTAACCAATGCATATCGCGACTTCTTCTGATTTCTTCTTTTCCTACAACAGGAACGTTGTTTTCGGCATGACATGCAATCACACATGCTCCACAACCCGTACAAGAATTTAAATCGATAGAAAGATTGAAATGATGCCCTATGGAACGATCAAACTCATCCCAAAGATCAACATCTGGAGAACTCACCGGAGTTTCAATGTGGTTTAAAGAAACTACTGGAGTAGGATTCCAATGCTCAGCGTCTTTAGTATTAAAAATTTCTAAAGTGGTTTCTTTTATAATGTCACCACGCCCCATTAATGTATTGTGCAATTGTACACATGCAAATTCGTGCTTGCCACCGACCGCTTCTATTGAAACGGTTTGTGTTGAGTCAAAATTTTGATAAAGTGGATACGCATTTACACCCGTTTGCATTTCCTCTTTTAGTCCTGCACTTCGTCCATACCCAAAAGATAAACCTACTGTCCCTCGCGCTTGCCCTGGTTGAATAATTACTGGTACTTTTACAGTGGCTCCATTTACAGTAACATTGGCATAAGTACCATTTAAACCTCCAGTTGCATCGTTAGTATTTTCAAAACCTAATGCCTTAGCATCTGCTGCAGATACAGTAAGATAGTTATCCCATGTTGTTCTTGTCAATGGATCTGGAAATTCTTGCAGCCAAGGGTTATTGGACTGTTGTCCGTCACCCATTCCTGTTTTTGGATAAAGTGTTAATTCAAAGTCCGAAGATTTTGCTTGCGCTAAACTCTTAACAGCATCACTTATAACAATAGTTGCATTAGCCAATGATGTTGTGTCAATTGTTACAGATTTTGAAGCTGTAAATACACCATCGTGAAGTGCATCATTAAAAGAGGCACCGCCTAAAACATTTGAGTTCCAATATGATTTTAGATAGTCATGATATGTACTTGTATTTCCGTTAAGCGTCAAAAGTACATCCTGAAATTGTTTTGTATCAAATAATGGTCGAATTGTGGGTTGAACTAATCCATAATGTCCAGATTTAGTTTCCAAATCGCCCCAAGATTCTAAGTAATGTGGTGCTGCTGCAACATATTCAGAAACAGATGCGGTTTCATCGTTTTTCATAGAAAAAACAACTGAGAGATCTGTCTTTTTTAGTCCTTCTACAAAGGCCGTTGCATTTGGTAAAGTGTATACTGGATTCACGCCAGCCATTATTATTGCACCAACTTTTCCTGCGTTCATATCAGCTAAAAGTTTTGCAACTGCAGCATCGTTACCTTGGCGAGTTAGAATTGTTGTTTTTGGATCAAATGCATTACTGTTTAAAAATGTATTGATTTCTAAAACCAAACTCTGAGCATCAACATCTTGAATTCCTGTAATAATAACGCCATTCGCTCCAGATTTTAGTAATTCTCTTGCTGCAGCATCTACCGCAGATTCAATATTTGCTGGTAAAGTAACATTTACAGAAGTTCCTGTGAGTTTCCCATAAAGTCTTGCAAGCGCACGCTTTTGATGAGATGGCTTTAGAGGAACACGTTTGTCAGCATTAGCCCCAGAGAGTGTCATGTTTGATTCAAATTGAATATGACGAGACATGCTTCCATTTTTTGGAACACGCCCTTTGGCATATGCAGCATCAAATCCTCCAGCTTGCCAATCGCCAAGAAAATCTGCACCTATAGAAACAATTGTTTTTGCTTTTTCAAAATCATAATTTGCAAGACCTCTACGGCCATACTTTGCCTTGTAGGCATCTGCTGCTGCAGACTCTGAAATGGCATCATAAACTACATGAGAAACATTCTCATAATTGTTTTGAAATTCTGAAATCAATTTTGAAGTACTCGGGCTCGCAAAAGTTTGAGTCAACAACACTACTTGTTTTTTTGTATCTTTTAGAGCTTCAAGTCTTTGTGCTACTTCCGTGTAGAAAGCGTCCCAAGTAATTGCATCACCTGCTTTGGTAGGTCCTGCAACACGCTGATTGTCATACAAATCTAGAACAGAAGCTTGCACTCTTGCATTGATGCTTCCATTAGCTTTTGCTAATGAATTGGACTCCACTTTGATTGGTCTTCCTTCTCTAGTTTTAACCAATATACTTGCAAAATCGTATCCGTTTGAAATTGCTGTTGCATAGTAGTTTGCAACGCCTGGTATAATTTGCTCTGGCTGAACTACATATGGAATGGATTTTATTACTGGTCCTTCGCAAGCCGCCAAAGAGGCCGCAGCTGTACTGAATCCAACGTATTTTAAGAAATCACGACGCGTTGTTTCTGAAGATTCCAATGTGGATTTGTCTCCCAAAAACTCATCTACAGGAATTTCTTGAACAAACTCCTTGTGTTTTAGCGTCTCAACAGCAGAGCTTTGGCTCGGGTTTAGCTCCTCAACACTTTTCCAGTATTTCTTGTTTGATGACATATATTATAGTGTTACTTAAGTCTTTTTATTAATTTTAATAATGGCATTTCCCACATTCCAATCCTCCCATTTGGGCGGCTGTAAGCTGATCTACTCCATATTTCTTTGAAAGCGCCTCATGAATTTTTTCATAATAGCCATTATCTTTTACCTTAACATTTGTTTCTCTGTGGCAATTGATACACCAGCCCATTGTAAGTGGTGAATATTGATACATAATCTCCATTTCCTCTACTGGACCATGACATGTTTGACATTCTAAACCTGCAACAGAAACGTGCTGCGAGTGGTTAAAATATGCAAAGTCGGGAAGATTATGTATTCTAACCCATTTTACAGGTTTTGTTTTCCCTGTATACTTTTGCTCAGCATCATCCCAACCTACGGCATTGTATAGTTTTTGGATTTCTCCATCATAAAATTCTTTGCTATATTCTTCAGTTGCAGTTGATGGTGCAACTTCATAAATCGATTTATGACAATTCATACAAACATTCAAAGATGGTATTCCAGAATGTTTACTCACTCGAGCAGAAGAATGACAATATTTACAATCAATACCATTGTCACCTGCGTGAATTTTATGTGAATAGTGTATCGGTTGAATCGGCTCGTATCCTTGATCAACTCCAATTTGCATAAAGTATCCATAAACAAAATATGCACTTGAAAGCAAAAAGAAAATTGCTGTCACCAACAATAAAAATTGATTCTTTAAAAATGCTTTCCATAGCGATGGATGCTTTACAGCTTCTTGAATTTCTACTTCATTTGCAGCGGCAAATCGTCTTAATGTTTTGTTTACTAAGAATAATCCTAGGGCTAGTAGTGCAAAAAGAATGGCTAATGCGCCAAGAATAATATCTTTTGAAAGTCCTCCTTCTGTACTTGTAGGTGCTTGAGTGCCCGCCGTTGCTGCAACTGGAGCGGCTTTGTCTTGTGCAGTATATGCAAGTATGTTTGAAATATCTTCATCTGAAAGCTGCGGAAATGCTGTCATTGCAGCCCCGTTGTATTCGTTGTAAATCTTATTGGCGTAGGCGTCACCAGATTTAATTACAGCAGCACTGTTTCGTATCCAGGCATTGAGCCAGTCTCGGTCTAGGCCTTCGTCTTCGCTCAGTCGGGTTTCAACATAGCGAAGTGCTGGTCCTGTCATTTTTTTATCCAACTGGTGACACGCAGCACAGTTAGCATTGAAAAGCGATTTCCCTTTTGCTGGGTCTGCCTCTTGTGACTGTAAAGGTGTACAAAGAATTGAAAAAAATACTATACTCAAGAAGATGAGTTTTTGGAGGGGCTGAAGGTTGTTTACCTGCTTCATATCAACGTTTGGAGTGGTTTCTAAACTTTGGCGCAATTTTTTCATGCAATAAGATCAAAAATCTATTAACAAAAATTTATGCAAAAATAAGACATACGGACGATTATTAAAATGATAGATAATGCTAAATTTTAATTTATATTCATTCTAAATAATATTCAATTTTTGTTTTAATTTTATTCATTTACATTTGTAAATTCAACAGTGAAATATGAAACATTATTTTTTTAAGTTATTTTTTACAACTGCCTTATTTTCAACACCTTTATTTGCTCAAGAGGGGGTTGTGAAGATTCAAAAAAGTGAAGCGCTAAGTCGCTTATTGGCTTTAAAAAAGGAAGTCAATAAGTCTAAAAATTATATAAAAATTCAAATTTACAGCGGACCAAGGTCTGGTGCAGAGCATACTCTAGCGTCTTTTCGGTCTACATTTGAAAGCTACAGTTCGGAAATGAAATATGAGACTCCAAACTATAAAATTTGGGTAGGTAGTTTCCGAACTAAAATAGAAGCTGATCGTGCTTTAAAAGTTGTAAAAAAAGAATATCCAAATGCATTCCCTTTCACTCCAAAACAAAATTAAGCTTTAGGAATTTAAATTGTTAGGGTTACAATTTCTTTTTAACAGCAACTTCTTGAAACGCTTCAAACACATCTCCTAATTGGATGTCGTTGTAGTTTTTAATCTGCATTCCACAATCATAGCCTTTTGAAACTTCTTTTGCATCGTCTTTAAAACGTTTTAATGATGCTAATTCACCAGTATAAATAACCACACCTTCTCTGATGATACGAATTTGGGAGTTTCTAAAGATTTTACCATTGGTAACCATACATCCAGCAATTGTTCCAATTTTTGAAATTTTAAATGTTTCTCTAATCTCTGCCGAACCTGTAATTTCTTCTTTAAATTCAGGAGATAGCATCCCTTCCATAGCGTCTTTCAAATCATTTATTGCATCATAAATAATGGAGTACATTCGGATGTCAATTTCTTCCTTTTCGGCAATTTGTCGAGCGTTACCCATTGGCCGAACGTTAAATCCAATAATTATGGCGTCCGAAGCTGAAGCTAAAAGCACATCACTTTCGGTAATTGCTCCTACTGCTTTGTGAATGATATTAACTTGAATTTCTTCTGTTGATAGTTTTTGGAAGGAATCTGTAAGTGCTTCAACAGAACCATCTACATCTCCTTTTAAAATAATGTTTAATTCTTTAAAATCACCAAGTGCAATACGTCTTCCAATTTCATCTAGTGTAATGTGTCGTTGTGTACGTACAGATTGTTCGCGTTGTAATTGTGTGCGTTTTGCAGCAATTTGTTTAGCTTCTCTTTCGTCTTTGAAAACATTGAATTTGTCCCCTGCTTGTGGTGCACCATCCAAGCCAAGTATTGAGATTGGAGTAGAAGGTCCAGCCTCGCTAACTTCTTGCCCTCGTTCATCTTGCATGGCTTTGATTTTTCCACTATTTTTTCCAGCAAGTACATAATCTCCAATGCGTAATGTTCCTGCTTGCACTAAAACTGTTGAAACATAACCTCGTCCTTTGTCCAGAAAAGCTTCAACTATTGTTCCAACGGCTGCTTTATTTGGATTTGCTTTTAATTCTAATAATTCTGCTTCAAGGAGTACTTTTTCTAATAATTCCTGTATACCGTCTCCGTTTTTTGCAGAGATGTCATGAGATTGAATTTTTCCACCCCAATCTTCAACCATGAGATTCATATTAGCTAGTCCTTCTTTTATTTTATCTGGATTTGCAGTTGGTAAATCTACTTTATTAATAGCAAAAACAATTGGGACTCCAGCAGCTTGTGCATGCGAAATTGCTTCTTTAGTTTGTGGCTTAATATTATCATCTGCAGCAATTACAATAATGGCAATATCCGTAACTTGAGCACCTCTTGCACGCATTGCAGTAAAGGCCTCGTGACCAGGTGTATCTAAAAATGCAATCTTTTGTCCAGAAGCTAATGTAACTCCATAGGCACCAATATGCTGTGTAATACCTCCAGATTCTCCAGCAATTACATTTTCTTCTCTTATATAATCGAGTAGTGATGTTTTACCATGATCTACATGTCCCATTACTGTTACAATTGGAGCACGCTCTAGTAAATCTTCCTCCTTATCTTCTACCTCTTCAATAATTTCATCAATATCTGCGGTTACAAAATCAACCGTATAACCAAATTCTTCTGCAACAATTGATAGAGTTTCTGCATCAAGTCTTTGGTTCATCGTAACCATCATCCCTAATGACATACAAGCCGAGATAATTTCGGTTACAGAAACATCCATCATCGTTGCAACTTCATTAGCGGTTACAAATTCAGTAACTTTTAATGTTTTGCTTTCTATTGCCTGTTGCTCTAAGTCTTTTTCTGTTTGCTGGCGGTGTTGATCACGCTTATCTCTTCTGTATTTTGCACCCTTCCCCTTGGACGATTTCCCTTGAAGTTTTTCAAGAGTTTCTCGCACTTGCTTTTGAACTTCTTCAGCTGTTGGCTCAACTTTTGGAGTACTCGGTTTTTGGTTTCTACTTTTATTAAAACGAGGTTTTTGTCCTTGATTTCCTCTGCCAACTTTACTTATTCTTTTTCGTTTTTTTCTTGAATCTGATGATACAGATTTGTCAGATTCTTTTGCCGGTGAAGTCTTTTTTGGTTTATTAAATTGAGATAAATCAATAGTTTGACCTGTTGATTTTGGGCCAGATAATTTTGCGTATTGTGTTTTTACTTTTCCAGAGTCAGCAGCAACTTTTGGAGTCTCCTTTACAGGTTCTTGATTTGTGGATTTTGGCACAGATTTTTCAACCTTTTTTACTTCATCTTTCTTTGGTTTCTCTTCTGTTTTTGGTTTTTCTGACTTTGATGTCTCTAACTTTGGTTTTGGCGCAGACTTTGGTTTTGTTGGATTTAAATCAATTTTTCCAACTTTCTTTGGCCCCTCAAAAGTCGTTTTGGCTTTAATTACTTTCTTGGCCTCTTCTTCTTTTTTTAGAGCTTCTTCTTCTCTTTGCAAACGCAAAGCTTCTTTTTCTTTTTGCTTTGCTTGCCCAACTTCTTTGGAGGCAACTTTCTTACTGGCATCAGTTTGAAACTCTCCTGAAAGTAACTCATATACCTCAGTAGAAATTTTAGTTGTTGGTCGTTTTTCAATTTCGATGTTTTTTGACTCCAAAAAGTCAATAGCACGGTCCATTGAAATGTTCAACTCCCTCAATACTTTACTTAATCTTATGATATCAGCCATAAATTGCCTTCGTTATTTTTTTTATAAAATTTGGCGCAGATGATGTAATCTGGGCACCAATATAATTAAAATTTTAATCTTCGAATTCTTCTTTTAAAATTCGAATCACATCGTCTATTGTTTCTTCTTCTAAATCTGTACGCTTAACAAGGTCTTTAACGTCTTGTTCCAAAACGCTTTTGGCAGTATCCAAACCTGCTTTTGCAAATTCATCAATAATCCACGCTTCGATCTCGTCAGAAAATTCTGAAAGCTCAACATCTTCTTCAACACCTTCTCTAAAGACATCTATTTCGTAGCCTGTGAGACGTCCTGCTAGTCGAATATTGTGACCTCCACGTCCAATAGCCTTACTAACTTC
Source organism: Flavobacteriaceae bacterium (assembly GCA_965662485.1). Classification (GTDB taxonomy): domain Bacteria; phylum Bacteroidota; class Bacteroidia; order Flavobacteriales; family Flavobacteriaceae; genus UBA3537. The sequence continues at coordinate 8,109 of CBFIIL010000026.1, forward strand.
TTCTGGTTTAAGAATTACTTCTGCACGTTTGTTTTCTTCATCAATTTTTATGGACGTTACACGCGCAGGGCTTAGAGCTCTTGTGATGTATAACTGTAAATTGTTGGTGTAATTGATTACATCTATATTTTCATTTCCTAATTCTCTAACAATCCCATGAATTCGTGATCCTTTCATCCCTACACAGGCACCAACGGGGTCAATTCTGTCATCGTAAGAGTCTACAGCAACTTTTGCTTTTTCGCCTGGAATTCTAACTACATTTTTAACAGAAATAAGTCCATCAAACACTTCTGGTATTTCTTGTTCAAATAATTTTTCCAAAAATGCTGGTGCGGTTCTAGACAAAACAATGTTTGGCTTGTTGCCTTTTAGCTCTACACTTTCAATAATTCCACGAACATTTTCTCCTTTTCTGAAAAAATCAGATGGGATTTGCTTGTCTTTGGGTAAAATTAATTCGTTCCCTTCGTCATCCAATAAAATTACGGCACGATGGCGAATATGGTGCACCTCAGCAGAATATATTTCTCCTTCAAGATCCTTGAATTGTTTGTAGATATTTGTATTATCATGTTCTTGGATTTTAGAAATTAAGTTTTGACGTAATGCCAAAATGGATCGTCTCCCCAAATCAAATAGCTTTACTTCTTCTGAAACATCCTCACCTACTTCAAAATCTGGTTCAATTTTCTGAGCTTCAGTTAGTGAAATTTCTTGGTTTTCATTTTCAACTTCGTCGTCTGCGACAACAATTCTATTGCGCCATATCTCCAAATCTCCTTTGTCTGGGTTGATAATGATATCGAAATTATCGTCGTCTCCAAATTTCTTTTTTAAGGCATTTCTAAAAACATCCTCTAGTATGGCCATAAGGGTCACACGATCAATGAGTTTGTCATCTTTAAACTCAGAAAACGAATCGATTAATGCTAAATTTTCCATAATGTGGTTCTTATCTTAAAATACTAATTTTATTTGCGCTTTTTCAATGTTTTGGTAAGGTATAGTGACTGTTTTTTGAACTGTTACTTTTCCTTTTCCAATGGGTTTTGGCTCTCTAGCTTTCCATTGTAAAACAATTTCTTCTGTATCAACAGCCGTCAAAACCGCTTCATACTTTTCATTATTGACTGTTTTAAGTTTTAGTGTACGGCCAATATTTTTTTTGTATTGACGTTGGTGTACTAGAGGCGTTGTTGCTCCGGCAGAAGAAATTTCTAATGAAAAATCTTGCTCTTCACGATCAAGATTGTGCTCTATTGCGCGACTGACATACATACAGTCCTCTACCAAAACACCTTTGTCGCCATCAATGATAATACGGATTTTATTCCCCTCTAATATTTCAAAATCAATGAGAAACAAATCGGGTCTTTTTTCAAGACCTTCTTCCAATAATTCACGTACACTATCTCTAAACATTTGGTATAAAAAGAGGGGACTTTCTGTCCCCTCACTTTTTTATTATCCGTTCTACGCTGCAAATATAAAATATAAAAGCGGATTTATGCAAGTTTTAATGCGGTTTATTAAATTATTTTTCAAAATAAAAAGCTTCAACTTATAGTTGAAGCTTTTTTTGTTGGCCCACTAGGGCTCGAACCTAGACTCTTCTGGACCAAAACCAGACGTGTTGCCAGTTACACCATGGGCCATTCTCATAATGAGGATGCAAATTTAGAACAAAACTTTGGTTGCACAAATATTTTTTTAAATAAATAATCGATATATAATTTGGTTTATAATATAAACTAGTTTATATTTGCCCAAAACTAAAACCTATTTCATTATGAATCATTCTAAACAATTAAGTCTTATTAATGAAGCCATCAATAAGACAAAGGAACAACTTAAACCCACTTCTGTTAATTTTATTTTTTGGGGACTACTCATTTCAATGATGAGTTTAATTCATTATTTTTTTTCTGAATTTATTCAAAAAACAGCATATTCTTCCCTTTTGTATTGGACTACAGTTCCGATTATTGGCATGGTTATTACCGTCATTTATAATATAAAAACAAGTGTTCGTTTGGGCTATGAAACACATATTGGGCGTGCGCTAAAGCTTGTTTGGGGGGTATTTAATATCGCCTGGCTTGTAATCGTAGTCTTGTCTATATTTAAAAAGCAAAATCCAGTACAAGAAATTTTATTTCTACTTGGAATAGTTTTACTAATCTCTGCGCTTCTTATTCGCTTTACCCCTCTCATAATTGGTGCAATCGCTGTCATTTCTTGTAGTGTTTTGATTGCCATTTTGCCAAGTATCAATGTGCTTTTGATTAATGCTGTAGCAACTTTTGTAGGGCTTGTCATTCCCGGCCTTTCACTTTATTTAAGCAAAAAACATGTTTGAACCACTTGACAAATTATTAACAAACCCCATTCGTTTGATGGTGATGTCTGTTTTGATAAAAGTTAGTGATTGCGATTTTAATTATTTAAAAAAAATCACAAACAGCACGCAAGGCAATTTGAGTGTTCAGTTGAAAAAACTTGCGGAAAGCGAATACATTTCCATAGCCAAAAGTTTTGAAAACAATTACCCAAAAACAAAACTTAAAATCACAAAAAAAGGAATTTTGGCCTTTGAAAATCATTTCAAAAATTTAAAAAAATATCAAAATCTTGACTTATGATTTGTTTAAATTTAAAAATCATAACACTCTTTGGGATATTTATTATAAATCTATCCCTCAAATTATTTAGCCTTATTTGATTTTATTGTTAAATTCGCCATGTACTACAAATTTTTGACCATGGCGAATTTTAATTTTAAACGATGGAACCTTATTTTAGGGTGGGTTGCATTTGGTGTCGCATTTTTGACCTACGCTCTTACTGTAGAACCCACTGTTGGGTTTTGGGATACAGGAGAATATATTTTAACTTCTTCAAAACTTGAAGTTGGCCACCCTCCTGGAGCGCCATTGTTTCAAATGCTAGGTGCGTTTTTCTCCATTTTTGCTTCAGAACCTGCCCAAATTGGTCTTGTTCTCAATATGATGAGTGCTGCCGCTAGCGCATTTACCATTCTTTTTATGTTTTGGTCTATTGTGTTGTTATTACAAAAAATTACAACTAAGGAGTCCGAATCTAACACCAACAAACAAACTGCCATTTTAGGCGCTGCTTTTGTTGGGAGTTTATCCTTTGCATTCACCGATTCTTTTTGGTTTAATGCAGTAGAAACAGAAGTATATGCAATGGCTACCCTAATAATGGCCGTTATGTTTTATTTGGGACTTCGCTGGGAAAAGGAAATGAATACTCTAAGAGGCAACCGCTGGCTGATTTTGATTTCTTTTATTGTAGGACTTTCATTTGGAGTACATTTTATGGGGCTTTTAACTATTCCAGCCATAGGTCTTTTGTATTATTTCAAGAATTATAAAACCATTACACCAAAGAATTTTATTCTTGCAAACATCGTTGTTGTTGCTGTATTGTTGTTTATATTTAAACTTCTTGCGCCCAATATTTTACGCTACTTCAGTGCTTTAGAAATTTTCTTTGTGAACAGTGTTGGATTGCCTTTTAATTCAGGAAGTATCATTGCTCTAATTTTATTGGTACTTTTCATTTATTTAGGATTAAATTATTTGAAGAAAAAAGGACACGTAATCCTTAACACTAGCTTACTATGTATAACTTTTATGATTATAGGATTTACAACTTGGTTGATGCTCCCCATTCGTGCCAATGCCAATGTCCCAGTCAATGAAAACAACCCCTCTAGTGCACGTGAATTATTGGCGTATTATAACTTGGAACAATACCCAAAAACACATTTGTTTTATGGCCCACAATTTACGGATCAATATGCTGGATTAAATGAAAATCAACCCTATGTTGATGACAAACCCAAATATGAAAAAGATAAAAAATCTGGGCGCTATGTTGTTGTCAATGATTACGAAAATGCGATTCAAAACTACAATAGTAATCATGGTTCACTTTTACCGCGCATGTGGAGCGGCGAACATGCCGAAAACTATATGATCTACTCTGGGGCTTTGGAATTTTCCATAAAACCAGAATATAGCATGCAAAACGAACTTCGTAGTCTCGTAAACGACTTCCGAAAAGAAATTACAGAAGGTGAAGTTGATTTTGAGGGCTATCATGATTTTCTAAAAACATATGGGCGTTATTTGGATATTGAAAAACCATCATTAATTGATAATGTTTATTACTTATTTGATTATCAAATTGGATATATGTATTGGCGTTATTTTATGTGGAATTTTTCTGGTCGCCAAGACGATATTCAAGGAAAAATGGATCTACACGGAAACTGGCTTACAGGAATCAATTTTATTGATGAATATCTCTTAGGTATTTCTCAAAAAAATCTCCCAAGTGATGTGCTAAACAACAAAGCTCGAAATACGTATTATTTGCTTCCATTATTATTAGGGTTAATCGGTTTGTTTTTTGTCTTTAACAGAGAAAAAAAAGTATTTTGGACCATGTTGGTGTTTTTCTTGTTCACTGGGATAGCCATACAGGTCTACACTAACGTTAGACCCTTTGAACCTCGCGAGAGAGATTATTCTTTGGTGGGTTCATTTTATGTCTTTGCCCTTTGGATAGGGATTGGAGTTTATGCCCTTTTTGATAAATTCCAAACATTTAGCAAATCAAAACTTATTGCACCGGGTATAAGTGTTTTATGTCTTGTTGCTGTTCCTGGAATTTTAATAAGTCAAAATTGGGATGATCATGATCGTTCCTACAGAAAAACAGCCCATGCAATGGCTGTAAATTATTTGGAATCCTGTGCACCAAATGCTATTATTTTTACCATTGGAGATAACGATACATTTCCACTTTGGTATGCACAAGAAATTGAAGGAATTCGAAGAGATATTCGTGTGGTATGTACAAGTCTTTTTAATGTGGATTGGTATATCGATCAAATGAAACGAAAGGCCTATGATAGCGATCCAATACCATCGAAATTAACACACGATCAATATAAATGGGGAACTCGTGATTACATCATAAAAGAAGTAGTGACTAAAGACACATTAGGCATTAATCAATTTATGGATTTTATTTCTAGTGATGACGAGCGAACTAAATATGGCTATGTTTTGGAACAGCAAGGGTATCAAACAAAAGGACAACGCAACCAAGATTTGAATGCAAATTATGCCCCTACAGAATTTGTGAGAATACCCGTCAATAAGGAAGCTGTCCTAAAAAATGGGGTTGTTGCAGCAAAAGATGCGGATAGAATTGTAGATCATATTGACATCAAAATTACAGGGCAAGTCATTATGAAAAATCGTATGATGATGCTCGATATCATTGCACAAAACAACTGGGAACGTCCTGTATATTTTAGTGGTGGTGCCTTTGGTGACGACGATTATATTTGGATGAAAGATTATTTACAATTAGATGGCTTTGCCTACAAACTTGTTCCTATAAAAACTCCTCTTCAAAAAGGAAGTCCATTTATGGGGCGAATTGATACTGAAAAAATGTACGCCCTCATTAAAAACTGGGAATGGGGCAATAGTGGTAATCCAGGGGTGTATCACGATGTTGAAACACGCAGGAATAGTATCACATACAGAGGACATATGGCGCGACTAATTGAAGATCTCATTAATGAAAAACAGCTAGACAAAGCCGAAGAAATTACGGATTTGGCTATGGAAAAAATGCCAGTTGATATTTTTGGATACTACACTTTTCTTGAACCATTTATTGGAGCTTATTATGAAGTAGACGCAAAAGAAAAAGCACGAGAACTCTATCGGCAAGTTGCCGTTAAATATCAAGAAAATCTTAACTATTTTGGTCAAGTTTCCGAAGATAATCAATCCAAATATATTCAAAATGTCTATTTCGATATAGAGCGCTACAAAGGTTTAGTAGACACTATCAGTTTGTATGAAGACAAGGATTTCATCAAAGCTGAAATGGAAAAATTCAATGGATATTTACGTCTTTTCACAGGGGAAGAATTGTAAGACAAGTCCAATCTCAGCAAATAAGTGTAAAAAATTACATGTGATTTTGCATGAGACCAATGATGGTATTGGCATCAAGCTCTCCGCTTTGTCTCCATTTCATATCGCCAGACTTATAAATTATAAGCGTAGGCAATCCTTTAATTCTTAGGGCTTCGGATAGGGCTTGATTTTTATCAACGTCTATTTTGATGACTCTGGCTTTATCGCCAAGTGCAGCAGCCACATCTCGAAGTACATCGTGCATGGCATTTGAAGCTTCATCCCACTCTGTAAAAAAATCAAAAAGAACAGGAACTTCAACATCTATTAATTCTCCAAATTTGGACATGATATTGCTTTTAATTTAATGATTTGATATAAATTTTGTTAAATCATCTTATACAATATTAAAAAAAGAAAATTAAATCAGAGTAATTTTTTTATTTATTTAAGGAAATTACAGGTTATTATACCTCTTCTTTGCCTTTTTTTAATGTAATCACTGTAATTTCTGGCCAAATGCCCACTCGCCCTGGGAAAGCCAAAAATCCAAAACCTCGGTTAACATTAAGATATTGCCCCGCTTGTTTATATAATCCTGCCCAATATTTATAACGCCATTTTATGGGGCTCCATTTTACTAAACCAGGAATTTCAATCCCAAATTGCATCCCGTGGGTATGCCCACTAAGTGTTAGATGATAATGCAAATTGTCTTTTGTAACTTCATATTCCCAATGCGATGGATCGTGGCTCAGCAGTATTTTAAAGTCATCGTCAGAAATTTGAGAGGTTGCCTTTTTTAAGTCCCCCTTTTGCTTAAAGCCTTTACCCCAGTTTTCTACACCAATCACTGCAATTCGGGCACCTTCCTTTTCTATAAATCTTGATTCATCCAAAAGTAATTGAAACCCCATTTGCTCATGAAGTTTCAGCATGTCTTGAAAGTTTTTTTCTTTGTCTTCTTTTGATGGCCAACGCAAGTAATCGCCATAGTCATGATTTCCTAAAACTGAAAAAACACCGTCTTTAGCACTTAGTTTTGAAAACAATGCCTTCCAAGGTTCCATTTCAGAAGTTTTACTATTGACCAAGTCGCCTGTAAACATAATTACATCCGACGCTTGCTCATTAATTAGATCTATGGCATACTCGATTTTTGCTTTTTTGTCAAAACTACCGCTGTGGATGTCGCTTATTTGTGATATTTTGTATCCGTCAAATTCGGGTGGTAAATCGTCATAAAATAAAGTATACTTGAGAACTTTAAAATTATATTTGCCTTTTGTAATTCCATATAAAATTGACAAAAAAGGAATAGCCGCAACCCCTAAAGCTAGTTGACCTATCACCTTCCTACGACCTTTAAAAAAGGGGGCGCTAGTAGTACTTTGTCCCATGATTTTATTAAAAATTGCTTCAAAAAGTCGAAAAACATCTTCCCCAAACACAACAGCAATAAGAATGATTTTTGGAACATAAAAGAGTACAAACAAAGCAAAAGCAGTATAAAATCCATGATTAATTCCAGATGAGCGATCTAAATTTACAGACTGATAAATAATATTTCCTAAAACGGTAAAAGAACAGAAAATATAAATTGCTGTGACCCAAGAATTTTTTGTAACACTCCTAAAGCTTTGAAGCGCGTAAAAATCAAGGGCAAGAACAATTCCAATAAAAATTAAAAGTCTAATCATTCTTTAAAAAACTTGGCGCAAAAGTAGTGTAAAACTTTAGTATCTAGTGTGGAATAAAAATTTTTAACTATTGTTTTAGATTTCTTTTATTGTTAGTATATTTCACACATATTAACACAACCAACTTTCATAATAAAAGAATGAAAGTAACTTTCTGTAAGGCTTCAACTATCCTCAGAGAAAGATTTAATACAATGTTATGACTTCAAAAAAAAACCAATCCGCATTAACAACTTTAGTAACTGTCTTTTTCTTTTGGGGGTTTATCGCTGCCTCAAATGGGGTGTTTATTCCCTTTTGTAAAACGTATTTTAATATCGATCAATTTCAATCTCAATTGGTCGATTTTGCATTTTATGGTGCCTATTATCTGGGCGCATTATTTCTTTTTGTAATGTCAAGTAGCATCAAAAAAGATGTTTTGAATAATTGGGGTTACAAAAAAGGGATTATCTATGGGCTACTCATTTCAGCCCTCGGTGCATTGCTTATGTACCCTTTTATTGATGGCGCACAACAGGGAGACACCTCTATTTTTTATTTAGTACTCGTGGCACTTTTTATTGTTGGCCTAGGATTTTCATTACAGCAAACCGCAGCAAATCCTTTTGTTTATTCATTGGGAGATCCCAATAAAGGCTCACAACGTTTGAATCTTGCTGGTGGTGTCAATTCTTTTGGAACGACCATTGGCCCCATAGTAATTGCACTTATTATTTTTGGGTCTACGCCCTTATCAGGTGATGAGCTTAATCAAATGATAAAAAATAATGAGATTACATTAACCACCGTTCAACTGTTATACATTGGAGTTGGGGTTTTATTTTTGGCAGCGGCGGCACTTTTTCACTTTTCAAAAAAATTAAAAAATACAAAATCAAACGATAGTTTTGAGCCTGCAAACAAAGCCAAAAACACCCTTATTGCGCTCACAATTATTATAGCAATCTGTTTTGGATTAATTTTTAACACCTACACAAGTGGTGAGGAAGCTTTGGTATCTGTTGAAAACACAAGGTTGATATTGCTCTTTGTAGCTCTATTAGCCGTTGTTGGAAGTGTGTTCTTTGCCAATTCGAGGGCTTCCAAAAACCCAATTGGATGGGGTGCTATGAAGTATCCTCAACTCGTTTTGGGTATGTTAGCTATATTTACATATGTTGGGGTGGAAGTTACTATTCAAAGTAACTTAGGGGAGCTTTTAAAATCTGTTGCAGACAAAGTTAACAACTTAAATCCTCTAGGGCTCAAAGTGATGAATGATGCCGAAATTGCGCCATTTATTTCTTTGTATTGGGGAGGATTAATGATTGGACGTTGGGTTGGTGCAATTGCAGTTTTCAATCCTAGTAAAGGACTCAAAAAATGGTTGCTTATTCTTGTCCCTTATATTGCTTTTGGAGTTATACTTATGGTCAACTTTGGAAAATATTCATCTAACGAAATTCTTTTATTTAGTATTTGTGTAGCAATTCAAATTGGTGGTTTTTTCTTAGCAAAAGACAATCCAATTGTAACTTTAAAAATATTTAGTATTCTTGGTATTGTAGGCATGGTCATTGGTGTTTTTGCTTCTGGACAATTAGCCTTATTTGCCTTATTGTCAGGCGGATTATTTTGTTCTATCATGTGGCCATGTATTTTTGCACTCAGTATTACAGGCTTAGGAAAGTATACTGCACAAGGGTCAGCATTTTTAATCATGATGATTTTAGGCGGTGCGATTATTCCTCCACTTCAGGGAAAACTAGCAGATATTTTTAGCATACAATCATCATACTGGATTGCAGTTTTATGTTTTGTTTATTTATTATTCTACACATTCAAAACAAAAACTGCATTGCAAAAACAAGGGCTTTAATCTCAAGTTTTAAAAATGAAGAGGAGAAAATTTATAAAAAACGCAGCGTTAACAGGGCTTGGGATAACTGTTACTGAGACGTTGAGTAGCTGTATTGAATCTTCTGAAAATAATTTAGTAAGGCCAAATGCTAAGCCCAAAATTCCTGTTGTTATTGCAACATGGAATGTAAAATCTGCTACGGCTAAAGCTTGGAAAGTATTAATTAATGGTGGAAGTGCATTAGACGCTGTTGAGCAAGGTTGTCGAATAGAAGAAGCCAATGAAAAAGGGCAATCGGTTGGCAAAGGCGGGCTTCCAGATAGAGATGGTAATGTGACTTTGGATGCATGTATAATGAATGAAGAGGGGAATTGTGGCTCTGTTGTTTTTTTACAAAATATAACTCATGCCGTTTCAGTGGCACGCAGAGTAATGGAGGACACTCCACATGTTATGCTTGCAGGAAAAGGGGCAGAAAAATTTGCAATTTCAAAAGGATTTAAAAAAGAAAATCTACTGACTGAAGCCTCTAAATTAGCATGGAAAAAATGGTCAAAAACAAGTCAATACAAACCAATAATAAATATCGAAAATCACGACACTATAGGCATGTTGGCCATTGACAAAAACGGTGATATTGCGGGGGCTTGTACCACTAGTGGACTGGCCTATAAAATGAACGGTAGAGTTGGAGACTCCCCAATTATTGGATCAGGACTTTTTGTAGACAACAAAGTTGGAGGTGCTGTAGCAACAGGGCTAGGAGAAGAAGTTGTAAAAACCGTTGGAAGTTTTTTAATCGTAGAACTCATGCGTCAAGGAAGAACACCTCAACAAGCCTGCAAAGAAGCAATTCGCCGAATTGTTGACAAACCCAATAGTGAATACAAAAATTTTCAAGTAGGGTATATTGCAGTAAACAAACAAGGTGAAACAGGGGCCTACTCTATTCATCAGTGGTTCAGTATGACAAAATATCAAGATGGTGGAAATCAAAACATTCAATCCGATTATTTTAATAAAAATTTATAAAGTATAATAAATAATGGCTCAACAAAAACGTTTATTTCTACTTGATGCTTATGCTCTTATTTTTAGAGGCTATTATGCGTTTATCAAAAATCCAAGAATCAATTCCAAGGGACTAGACACTTCTGCAATTCTTGGGTTTACAAACTCATTGTTGGATGTCATAAAAAGAGAACGCCCAGACCATCTGGCCGTATGTTTTGATAAAGGAGGAAGTACAGATCGATTAGAGGTTTTTCCAGAATATAAAGCAAATCGAGATGAAACCCCAGAGGGAATTAAAGTCGCTGTTCCATATATTTATAAAATACTAGAGGCCATGCATATTCCAATTATGGTTAAAAACGGATATGAAGCCGATGATATTATTGGAACATTGGCCAAAAAAGCAGAAAAAGAAGGCTATAAAACTTATATGGTAACACCCGACAAGGATTTCGCTCAACTCGTCAGTGAAAATATTTTTATGTACCGCCCAATGTTTGGAGGTGGATATGAAACTTGGGGCGTAGAAGAAGTCAAAGAAAAATTTGAAGTTCAAGACCCAAAACAAGTTATAGATTTTTTGGGAATGAAAGGTGATGCTGTAGATAACATTCCTGGACTGCCTGGAGTTGGAGACAAAACAGCAAAAAAGTTTATCAATCTTTATGGAAGCATGGAAGGGCTTATTGAAAATACACACGAGCTCAAAGGCAAAATGAAAGAAAAGGTTGAAGCCAACGCAGAACTCGGACTGCTTTCAAAAAAACTAGCCACAATTTTATTAGATGTACCTGTTGAATTTAATGCCAAAAATTTTGAATTAGACGAGCCTGATCATGAAAAAGTAAATGAAATTTTTCAAGAATTAGAATTCAGACGTTTAATAGAAAATTTCAAAAAAACATTTGCAGTAAATAAGACCAATACTGCTGAAGCTGACAGTAATACTACTGAAAAAGCAATACCAAAAAACACAACAGCAGGAACAGGTCAGTTTTCACTTTTTGATGCCCCTGCTGAAGAAAATTCAGTGGCTCCAACATTTGAAAGATCAAATATAAAATCGGTCGCACACTTTTATCAATTTATAGAAAGTAATTTTGCTTTTGATTTATTTTTAAAACAACTTTTAGAAAAAAAATCGGTTTGTTTTGATACCGAAACAACATCCCTCAATCCTCTTGAAGCTGAACTTGTTGGAATTGCTTTTTCATGGGAAGCAAACAAGGGATTTTATGTTCCTATTCCAGATGAACAAAACGAAGCTCGCCAATTAATTGAAAAACTCAGGCCCTTTTTTGAAAATGGAAATATTGAAAAAATTGGTCAAAATTTAAAATATGATATTAAGGTGTTGCACAAATACAATATTTCTGTTGAAGGCCCTTTGTTTGACACCATGATTGCACATTATCTTATCAACCCCGATATGCGTCATAATATGAACATTTTGGCAGAAACCTACCTCAACTACACGCCAATGGCTATCGAGGAGTTAATTGGAAAAAAAGGGAAACACCAAAAATCCATGCGTAGCGTAAGCTTAGAAACGATTACTGAGTATGCTGTTGAAGATGCCGATATTACATTTCAATTAGCTCAACATTTTAAGAAAGAAATGTCTGATGCAAATACACTAAATCTTTTCAATTCTATAGAAATTCCATTAATCAAAGTACTTGCTTCTATGGAATTAGAGGGAATTCGTCTTGATGTTGATTTTCTCAAAAATCTGTCTTTAGATTTAAATAAAGACATTAAAACTCTTGAACAGAGCATCTTTGACAAAGCAGGGGAAGTTTTTAATATCGCATCACCGAAGCAACTAGGTATTATTTTGTTTGAAAAATTAAAACTCGTTGATAAACCTAAAAAAACAAAAACAGGACAATACAGCACTGCAGAAGATGTACTTTCTTATCTGGCTAAAGATCACGAAATCATCCGAAATATTTTAGAATATAGAGGGTTGGCAAAGCTAAAAAGCACGTATGTTGATGCTCTCCCTGAGCAAGTTTTACAAAGTACAGGACGAATTCATACAGAATATCTACAAACGGTTGCAGCCACTGGGCGTTTGAGTAGTATCAATCCAAATCTTCAAAATATTCCCATACGAACAGAGCGTGGCCGACAAGTTCGAAAAGCATTTGTCCCTCGAAATGAAGACTATATATTACTCGCAGCAGATTACTCTCAAATTGAATTACGTGTGATTGCAGCCCTAAGCGAAGAAGAAACCATGATTGAAGCGTTTAAAAATGGAGAAGACATTCATGCTTCAACTGCTTCAAGAGTGTTTAATGTGCCATTGTCAGAGGTTAATCGCGAACAGCGCAGCAATGCAAAAACCGTCAATTTTGGAATTATTTATGGCGTTTCTGCTTTTGGACTAAGCAATCAAACTGATTTAAGTAGAGCGGAAGCCAAAGCGCTTATTGATACCTACTATGCAACTTATCCAAAACTACGAGCGTACATTGCTGATCAAATTGATTTTGCAAGAGATAATGGTTATGTAAAAACAATTTCAGATCGTCGTAGATATTTAAAAGATATCAATTCTAGAAATGCTGTTGTTCGGGGTGCTTCTGAGCGTAATGCTGTGAATGCACCTATTCAAGGAAGTGCGGCAGACATCATCAAAATTGCAATGATTAATATTTACAAAAATCTTAATAAAGGAGATTTTAAAAGTAAGATGCTGTTACAAGTGCATGACGAACTTGTTTTTGATGTTTACACACCTGAACTAGAAAGTATTAAATCGCTAATTAAAACAGAAATGGAAAATGCATACACAATGGTTGTACCATTAGATGTTGAAATGGATATTGGGAAAAATTGGTTAGAAGCACACTAAAGTTCCAAGGCTTTCTTAACGTCATTATCCATTAGAAATTCTTGAGGATTTTCTAAGGCTTCTTTTACGGCAACTAAAAATCCAACTGATTCTTTTCCATCTATAATACGATGATCGTACGAAAGTGCAACATACATCATTGGGCGGATTTCCACTTTACCGTCTACAGCAACTGGTCTTTCAATAATATTATGCATCCCCAAAATTCCACTTTGTGGAGGGTTAATAATTGGTGTAGATAACATACTTCCAAACACACCTCCATTAGAAATCGTAAATGTCCCCCCTGTCATTTCATCGACAGTAATTTGGCCATCTCTAGCACGAATAGCTAGACGTTTCACTTCAGATTCAACCCCTCTAAATGTTAGATTTTCAGCATTTCTTATAACAGGGACCATGAGTCCTTTTGGCCCAGAC
>CBFIIL010000027.1:0-21444 GCA_965662485.1 Flavobacteriaceae bacterium
TTTCAGTAGGATATAACTTCTAAATCTTACTTTATAAATTTAAAAAAGCGATGCATTGCATCGCTTTTTTTGTTTTTATAACTTTTGTACTTTTACCACATGAAAAAAATTATCATTATTAATGGCCCCAATTTAAATTTATTAGGAAAGCGAGAGCCCGAAATTTATGGTTCCAAAACATTTGACACTTTTTTTAATGAATTACAATCTGAATTTCCTCAATTTAAATTGGACTATTTTCAGTCTAATATTGAAGGTGAACTTATTGATAAACTTCACGACGTTGGTTTTTCATACGATGGTATTGTTTTAAATGCCGCCGCTTATACCCATACCTCCGTTGGAATTGGTGATGCGATAAAAGGCATATCTACACCTGTTATAGAAGTGCATATTTCAAATACTTATAGCCGAGAGGAATTTCGTCATCACTCGTTTATTTCACCCAACGCCAAAGGAGTTATTTTGGGCTTTGGACTAAAAAGCTACACTTTAGCACTTCAAAGTTTTATCTAAAAAAAAGACGGTCAAAAAAGACCGCCTTTATTAGAACTTGTTTTATTTCTAAATATGAATGACTTCGTCATAGGCATCTGCAACCGCTTCCATGACTGCTTCACTCATCGTTGGATGTGGGTGCACTGTTTTTAGCACTTCATGGCCAGTTGTTTCCAATTTACGTCCTAATACTGCCTCTGCGATCATATCGGTAACACCTGCGCCAATCATATGACAGCCGAGCCATTCACCATATTTAGCATCAAAAATAACTTTTACAAACCCTTCTGTGTTTCCACCAGCACTGGCTTTTCCAGATGCAGAGAATGGGAATTTACCAACTTTGATATCTAAGCCTTGCTCTTTGGCTTGAGCTTCTGTGAGACCTACGCTAGCCACTTCTGGGCTACAATATGTACAACCAGGAATGTTGCCATAATCTAAGGCTTCGATGTGGTGACCTGCAATTTTTTCGACACATAAAATACCTTCTGCTGAAGCGACATGCGCTAGGGCAGGGCCAGGGGTGACATCGCCAATAGCATAATATCCTGGCATATTGGTTTGGTAAAAATCATTTACCAAAATTTTATCACGATCGGTTACAATTCCAACATCTTCTAGGCCAATATTTTCAATATTTGTTTTGATACCAACAGCAGAAAGTACCACATCAGCTTCAAGAGTTTCTTCTCCTTTTTTAGTTTTCACTGTTGCTTTCACCCCTTCTCCTGAAGTATCCACGGCAGTAACTTCTGTAGAGGTCATAATTTTTATTCCACTTTTCTTAAAAGAACGTTCAAGTTGTTTTGAAACGTCTTCATCTTCTACAGGAACAATACGTGGCATGTATTCTACAACTGTAACTTCTGTACCCATCGCGTTGTAGAAGTAGGCGAATTCTACACCAATAGCACCAGAACCTACAATGATGAGTTTTTTAGGCTGTTTTTCTAATGTCATTGCTTTGCGATAACCAATAACTTTTTTGCCATCTTGAGGAAGACTTGGAAGTTCACGAGAGCGAGCACCCGTTGCAATGATAATATGATCAGCACTAAATTCTTTTCCATCAACATCCACTTTTTTTCCTGGCTTTATTTTTCCATAACCAGAAATGACATCAATTTTATTTTTTTTCATTAAAAATTGCACACCTTTGCTCATCCCTTCGGCTACATTTCGGCTGCGATTCACTACGGCATCAAAATCTTTATCGTAGTCTTTGACTTGCAAGCCATAATCTCCTGCGTGTTTGAGGTATTCAAAAACTTGTGCAGATTTTAGAAGAGCTTTTGTTGGAATACACCCCCAATTGAGACAAACCCCTCCCAAACTTTCTTTTTCAATTACAGCTGTTTTGAGTCCTAATTGAGAAGCACGTATGGCTGTTACATATCCACCTGGTCCACTTCCCAAAACAATCACATCATATTTACTCATTCCTCGTATCTTTAGTCGTTGTTAGAAGTTGCAAATTTACAAAACCTAAATCTATAAATAAAACAGAAATGAACTAAAAGTAAGTGAAGTTTTTTGACCTCAGGATTTTTTAAAATCAATACTAATTGAGTTCACACAATAGCGGGTTCCTGTTGCTGTAGGACCATCATTAAAAACATGACCTAAATGTCCACCACACGATGAACAAACAATTTCTGTTCGAATCATGCCATGACTCTTGTCAAGAATATATTCTACATTTCCTTTTATAGAAGCATCAAAACTTGGCCAACCGCATTCTGCATCAAATTTTGATTGACTTTCAAATAGTGGAATGCTACAGCCGGCACAAAGGTACATACCCTCTTCAAAATGGAGGTTATAAACACCAGAATGTGGCATTTCTGTACCTTTTTTTCTCAGAATGCGGTATTGAGCCTCACTGAGCTCATTTTTCCATTCTGCTTCAGATTTGTTGATTTTTGATTTACTCATTTTTTGGAATAAATTTAAGTGCAGCACCATTGATACAATGGCGCATTCCTGTTGTATTTCTAGGACCATCATTAAAAACATGCCCCAAATGCCCGCCACAAGTTGCACAATGCTCTTCGCTGCGCGCTATACCAATTTTATAATCCACAGAAAAAGCCACATTGCCTTTTATTTCACGATCAAAACTTGGCCACCCAGAACCAGAATTAAACTTATGTTCACTTTTAAAAAGAGGTGTGTTACAAGCTGCACAAGCATAAGTACCAGCACTATAGTTTTTGTCCAAAGGACTAGAAAAAGCACGCTCTGTACCTTCTTTTCTTAAAACATAAAATTGAATATCAGTAAGCTCTGATTTCCATTCTGCTTCAGTTTTATTAATTTTAAACGTTTCTTTTTTTTGAGCTTCAGATTTGCAAGAAAAAAAGCTAAAAAATAAAACTACTGCGATTAAATTTTTTAGACTCATGGGTTTGTTTTTGTGATATAAAATTAGCTATTTTTAGATGTAAATTATTTATTTTCACAAAACTTTGTGACTATTTTGAATTTTTTGTGTCCAATACTATGGAATGCTTTTTGTTATTTAATTTTAAACCGTTTACATGAAAACAAAGATTTTATTTTTTTTAATGCTTTTTTTAGCAATTTCTTGTGCTACAAACCCTTTCACAGGAAAAAAGACTATGGCTTTAGTGCCAAATTCACAAATACTACCAATGGCTTTTGCACAATATGATAAGTTCCTTACCGAAAACAACGTTGTTACTGGGACCGAAGAGTCAGAAATGGTAAAACGCGTAGGACAACGGATTTCTACTGCTGCAAAACGTTGGTTGGATGCCAACAATTATCAAGGGTATTTGAAAGATTATAAATGGGAATACAACTTGGTACAGGACGAAACCGTAAATGCTTGGTGTATGCCGGGGGGTAAAATTGTATTTTACACTGGTATTATGCCAATTGCTGCCAACGAAACGGGTGTAGCTGCCATTATGGGCCACGAGGTGGCACATGCATTGGCCAACCATGGACAGCAGCGGATGAGTGCGGGAATGTTACAGCAATTAGGAGCTGTTGCTGGAAACGTTGCCATAAAAGATGAAAAAAAACGAAATATGTTCAACAGAGCTTATGGCGTTGGAAGTAATGTTTTAGGTGTTTTACCTTTTAGTCGAGCGCATGAAACTGAAGCCGATAAAATAGGGGTATATATAATGGCAATTGCAGGGTATAACCCCGATGAAGCTTCAAGACTTTGGGAGCGTATGAAAGCCAATAATAATGGTAAAAAAGGTCCTCCAGAATTTTTAAGCACTCACCCGTCTAATGATTCTCGAATTGCAAATTTACGCGCCCTAGCACCTGCTGCTCGTGCAGAAGCTCAAAAGTTTGGTGTAACGAGTTTTAGATAAATTATCATTGTCAAAATAATTACCTAAATTAGAAGCTGCTTACAAAAGCAGCTTTTTTTATGAAAACACTTAAAAAAGGAAGTAAAAAACTCATTAATGCATGGGCATTTTATGACTGGGCCAATTCGGTTTATACTCTGGTTATTAGTACTGCGGTTTTTCCAATTTACTACACCAGTATGGCAAATTCTTTTGCTAATACAGAGGGCGATATTTCCTTTTTAGGTACGCATTGGAACCCCACAACACTATATGATTATACCTTAGCACTTTCATTTCTTATTGTTGCTTTTTGCTCTCCAATACTTTCTGGAATTGCAGATTACACAGGTAATAAACTTAAATTTTTAAAAGGATTTTGTTTGTTGGGGTCAGTTTCAGTGATGTCGCTCTATTTTTTTGATGGTGCATCTACACTTTGGGTGGCGCTTTTGTGCACAATTTTTGCCAGTATTGGATTTTGGGGGAGTATAGTATTTTACAATGCCTATTTACCAGAAGTGGCTTTCCCCGAACAGCAAGATAAAGTGAGTGCAAAAGGTTTTATGTATGGCTATTTTGGTTCGGTATTGTTGCTTGTTTTTAGTTTAGTTTTAGTCCAAAAACCAGATTGGTTTGGTATTACAGATCCAACTTTAGCACCTCGAATCACATTTGTTTTGGTAGGACTATGGTGGTTTGGGTTTGCACAAATTACATACCGCCGTTTGCCCAACAATGTTTTTAATCATAAGCCTGATAAAGACTACATTTGGAAAGGATTTTTAGAACTTAAAACTGTTTTTAAATCATTAGGGTCGCATTCACAATTGAAATATTTCTTAATTGCTTTTTTCTTTTTGAGTGTTGGTGTTCAAACCATTATACTTATGGCAGGAATATTTGGTAGTGAAGAATTGGGTCTACCAACTTTAAATCTTATATTGACCATATTACTTATTCAAATTGTGGCCATACTTGGTGCTTATTTATTTTCAAGATTATCCGATAGAATAGGAAATTTAGCCACTCTAAAAATTACGCTATTGATATGGTGTGTTGTGTGTTTTATTGCATTTATTTTAGATAAAAACCAACCCAATGTAGATAATTATTTTTATGCCATGGGCATTGTTTTGGGCTTTGTTCTTGGTGCTACGCAGTCACTCACACGTTCAACATACTCCAAATTGTTACCAGATACACACGATCATGCCACTTATTTTAGTTTTTATGATGTTACCGAAAAAATAGCTATTGTTTTGGGGATGATAGTCTTTGGGCTTTTATTGGCCCTTACAGGGTCGATGCAGTATTCTGTATTGGCACTTGCAGTTTTCTTTTTAGTCGCCTTTCTTGTTCTCTATAAAATAAAAAGAACAACACACGTTCGTTAAATCTCTTCCTTTAGAAATTATCTTGGCACAACAATTGTCATTTATATGATGGAAATCATTGTAAATTAATCCCACAAGAAGATAAATTTATAATTATAAATAAATTCGAAACTTAACAATTTCTGATCAGCATGACAGAATGACTTATAATTGATATGAACAACCCAAAATATAAAATACTTGACACATTGTCACTTCAAGATTTTGATGAAAATTCAGAATTGATTCCATTAATGACCACCGAAGACGAAGAGGTTATAAAAAACGAAGCATTACCGGACTCATTACCTATACTTTCGCTAAGAAATACAGTATTATTTCCTGGAGTAGTAATTCCAATTACTGCTGGGCGCGACAAGTCTATAAAGCTTATTAATGATGCCAATAAAGGATCAAAAGTCATTGGTGTTGTGGCACAAAAAGATGAAAGTGTTGAAGATCCAAAATTTGAGGATATTCATAAAATTGGTACAGTAGCCCGTATTTTGAAAGTTTTAAAAATGCCCGATGGCAATACAACGGTTATAATTCAAGGTAAAAAACGTTTTCAAATCACAGAACTTGTTTCGGAAGATCCATATTTAACTGCAAAAATCAAAAATGTTGATGAAGTAGTACCTTCAAAAGAAGATGGTGAGTTTGCAGCAGCTATTGAATCCATAAAAGATTTATCTTTAGAGATTATCAAACAAAGTCCTAATATTCCGAGTGAAGCTTCATTTGCCATCAAAAATATAGAAAGCAACTCTTTTTTGATCAATTTTGTGTCGTCTAATATGGGCATTTCTGTGGTGGAAAAACAAGTGCTCCTCGAAGTCAACGACTTACATCAACGCGCCTTGAAAACCCTTAAACACATGAATGTTGAGTTTCAGCGTTTGGAATTAAAAAATGACATTCAGTCTAAGGTGCAGCATGATATGAATCAGCAGCAACGCGAATATTTTCTTCAACAACAGATTAAGACTATTCAAGAAGAATTGGGTGGAGTTAGCTATGAAGAAGAAATTGAAGACATGAAAAAACGAGCTTCTGAAAAGAAGTGGGATAGCAAAACAAAACAACATTTTGAAAAAGAAATAGGTAAGCTTCAACGCATGAATCCTCAAGTCGCAGAATATTCTATTCAAAGAAACTATTTGGATTTGTTTCTAGATTTGCCGTGGAATCATTTTAGTCAAGATAATTTTGATTTAAAACGTGCTCAAAAAATATTAGATCGTGATCATTTTGGTTTAGAAGAAGTTAAGCGAAGAATTATTGAGTATTTAGCGGTTTTAAAACTTCGAAACGACATGAAATCTCCAATTTTGTGTCTGTATGGTCCTCCTGGAGTAGGGAAGACCTCCCTGGGAAAATCCATTGCCGAGGCCCTTGGGCGGGAGTATGTTAGAATATCTTTAGGGGGATTGAGAGATGAGGCAGAAATTAGAGGCCATCGAAAAACTTATATTGGAGCAATGCCTGGTCGTATTTTACAAAGTCTCAAAAAAGCGGGCACATCTAACCCAGTTTTTGTTTTAGATGAAATTGATAAATTATCCAATTCACATCAAGGCGATCCTTCTTCTGCAATGCTCGAAGTTTTGGATCCAGAACAAAATTCGGAGTTCTATGACAACTTCTTAGAAATGGGTTATGATCTTTCAAAAGTGATGTTTGTAGCCACTTCAAACAGTTTAAATACCATTCAACCGGCCTTGCTAGACCGAATGGAAATTATTAATGTTAATGGCTATACTATTGAAGAAAAAGTTCAAATTGGAAAAAAATATCTTTTACCAAAACAACTCAAAGAACATGGGCTTTCTGCTAAAGATTTAAAAATAGCACAACCACAGTTAGAAAAAATAATTGAGGGTTACACAAGAGAATCAGGTGTACGTGGTTTTGAAAAGCAAATTGCAAAAGTAGTTCGTTTTGCGGCAAAAAATATTGCCATGGAAGATGCCTACGATATTAAAGTTTCAAATGAAGATTTGATAGGAATTTTAGGAGCTCCAAAACTAGAGCGCGATCGCTATGAAAACAATAATGTTGCTGGAGTAGTAACAGGGCTAGCCTGGACTCGTGTTGGAGGCGATATTTTATTTATAGAATCTATACTTTCAAAAGGAAAAGGAACTTTAAACATTACCGGAAATCTTGGGAAAGTAATGAAAGAATCAGCAACTATTGCTATGGAATACATCAAAGCAAATGCAGACGATTTTGGAATTGAAAATCGAATTTTTAACGAGTATAATGTCCATGTTCACGTCCCTGAAGGTGCCACTCCAAAAGATGGTCCTAGCGCAGGAATTACAATGCTAACGTCTTTAGTATCATTGTTTACCCAAAGAAAAGTCAAAAAAAACATTGCAATGACTGGAGAAATTACACTACGTGGCAAAGTATTACCAGTAGGAGGGATTAAAGAAAAAATATTAGCGGCAAAACGTGCTAAAATCAAAGAAATCATCCTTTCCAAAGCCAATAAGCGTGATATTGATGAAATCAACGCAGATTATCTAAAAGGTTTAAAATTCCATTACGTGTCTGAAATGCACGAAGTCATAGATGTTGCAATTACAAAGGCCAAAGTGACACATGCTAAAACATTGTAATTTAATACTCGATTAATTTATTATTGTACTAAAATAAAGCGAACAAAAATTCGTTTTAAGATAGAATTGGTTATTTTTGACTGATAATGAGGATATTAGCCATGCTTTTTTTGATGATGAGTACAACTGTGTCAGTGTTCGCTCAATTGGGAGGAAACGCAACTTATCAATTCCTCAATTTGATGTCCTCTCCACGACAAGCCGCACTCGGAGGAAAAGTGATTACAAATGTAGACTACGACGTTACTCAGGCACTATATAATCCAGCTACAATAAATATTGAAATGGATAACCAATTGGCCTTAAACTATGCCAATCACCTCGGCGATATTCGTTATGGTACTGCTGCTTATGCTTATACTGTTGACAGACGAACACAAACCTTTCACGCTGGGGTAACCTATATCAATTACGGAAATTTTGAGGGTTATGATGAAAATGGGAATAGTACGGGTGATTTTACAGGGAATGAAGCTGCACTATCCATAGGATATGCATTACAAATTGGTTTTTCAGATTTTTATGCTGGTGCGAATATCAAGCTTATCTCATCTAAACTTGAGCAATATAGCTCTTTTGGTGCCGCTCTAGATTTTGGTGTGATTTATATAAACGAGTACTTAGATTTTAATGCAGCGCTTGTTGTTAGAAACATCGGAACACAATTGACCACCTATGCTGGTTTGAATGAGCCTTTGCCTTTTGAAATTGATTTTGGAATGAGTCAAACCCTAGAAAATGTACCCATTCGTTGGCATTTAACTTTCGAAAATTTACAGCAATGGCCTATTGCAACTGCAAATCCTGCTCGCGCCACTACAGATTTAAATGGCAATCAAACCCAAGAAGAAGTAGGATTTTTAAGCCAACTCATTCGACATACTTTATTAGGTGTTGAACTCTTTCCTAATAAAGGTTTTAACCTTAGATTGGGGTATAGTTTTAGACGCGCAGAGGAGCTTAGAATTATAGAACAACGAAATTTTTCGGGCTTATCTTTTGGAATTGGATTGAAGTTTAATAAATTACGTTTCAGTTATACACATGCACGCTATTCATTAGCTTCAAACACAAGTTTTTTAGGTATGCAAATAGATTTACAATAGTGGAAAAAATAATTATTGCCATCGATGGTCATTCTTCTACAGGGAAAAGCACATTAGCCAAGCAACTTGCAAAAAAGTTAGGTTATATCTATGTAGACTCAGGGGCGATGTATAGAGCCGTAACACTTTTTGCTATTGAAAACAAATATATTGATGAAAACAAATTTGATAAAGACGCCTTAATTTATGCCATTTCGTCGGTTAAAATTGAATTTAAAAAAGATAAATCTGGCACCACCATACTTTTCTTAAACAACAAAGAAGTGTCTTCAAAAATTAGAGGGATGCAAGTGTCTAATTTAGTAAGTAAAGTTGCGGCACTTCCCGAAGTTCGTCAATGCTTGGTTAAAGAACAACGCCAGATGGGGCAACACAAAGGGATTGTGATGGATGGTAGAGATATAGGCACCGTTGTTTTTCCAAATGCAGAACTAAAAATCTTTATGACCGCTTCTGCACAAACTCGTGCGCAACGCCGCTTTGATGAGCTTACAACAAAAGGAGAACAGGTTGATTTTGATGCCGTTTACAAAAACATCACATCTCGTGATTATAAAGACTCCACTAGAGCAGATTCTCCATTAACACAGGCTAAAGATGCACGAATTTTGGATAACTCCAACCTGACACCAAAAGAACAATTTGAATTGGTTTTGGGGTGGGTTAATCAAAACACAAATAATAATTAGGGCCAAAGTTTTGGCCCTAATTATAGATATGTATTAAAGCTTCGGAATTACCAATTCTTGATTGGGATGAATTAAATCAGGATTTTTCAGAATGTTGGTATTCGCTTGAAAAATTTGCTTGTATTTCATAGGGTCGCCGTAGTAGTGTTTGGCAATTTTTCCTAAAGTTTCGCCACTTTTGACGGTATGACGATGATATACACTTTCATCTGAAACTCTAATGTCTGCTTGAATGTCAGACGGGTTTTGTCCGCCAACGGCTTTAATTTCATCCCAAATAATGTTTTTTTCGTATTGTGTTTTGGCTGTTCCTTTAATTTTTAAAACGCCATTTTCTTCGGAAACATCCCCATTTTGGATGTTCAATTTGGTGCCTAAGTCCAACACCGATTGGTATTTTTGCTTAATCATGTTTAGTAGATTATAGGGTTAATAATGAACTAAAATTAGACTATTTTTTCTTTTTTTAAATAATTTTTTTAAATTTTTTATCATTTCAAAAGGTATTGCCCTCAAAATCAAAAAGATAAATATTTGTTCAAATTACAGATTAGTCGTATTATTGCACTCTTCTTAGCAAAAAATGTTGGAGAGAAGAATAAAATTAAACTAACACTTCTGTGTGTTTTGCAGTAAATCCAACTAAATTAACATACAGAATACAAACTATAATCAGCTATGGCTGAAGAACAAACTACAAACGCAGAGGAGACTGCACAAGACACTCCAGTTGTTGAAGCAACAACAAACGAAGCTCAAACTAACCCAGAGCAATTTTTAAAAGATTTTAACTGGCACAACTACGAAGAAGGAATTGATCCTGTTGCCGATGAAAAACTTAATGAATTTGAAAAACTTGTTTCTGAAAATTTTGTAGAAACTTTAGATGATCAAGTTGTAGAAGGAACAGTAATTCATATTTCTGATCGTGATGCTATTATTGACATTAATGCAAAGTCTGAAGGTGTCATTTCATTGAACGAATTCCGCTACAATCCAGGCCTA
This sequence comes from Flavobacteriaceae bacterium, assembly GCA_965662485.1. Taxonomy (GTDB): domain Bacteria; phylum Bacteroidota; class Bacteroidia; order Flavobacteriales; family Flavobacteriaceae; genus UBA3537. The sequence continues at coordinate 10,637 of CBFIIL010000027.1, forward strand.
GCAGTAGGCGATAAGGTTGAGGTACTTATTGATGTTCGAGAAGATGCTACAGGGCAACTTGTGTTATCGCACAGAAAAGCTCGTGTAATCAAAGCATGGGATCGAGTAAATGCAGCCAATGAAACTGGTGAAATTGTCAACGGATTTGTAAAGTGCCGTACAAAAGGTGGTATGATTGTCGATGTTTTTGGCATTGAGGCTTTCTTACCTGGTTCTCAAATTGATGTTAAACCAATTAGAGATTACGATCAATATGTAAATAAAACAATGGAATTTAAAGTTGTAAAAATCAACCAAGAATTCAAAAACGTTGTTGTTTCTCATAAAGCGCTTATCGAAGCCGATATTGAAATTCAGAAAAAAGAAATCATCAGTCAACTAGAAAAAGGTCAAGTACTCGAAGGTATTGTAAAAAATATTACTTCTTACGGTGTATTCATGGATCTTGGCGGTGTCGATGGTCTTGTGCATATTACAGATCTTTCGTGGTCTAGAATTAATCATCCAAGCGAAATCGTTGAGCTTGATGAAAAACTAAACGTTGTAATCCTTGATTTTGATGAAAACAAATCAAGAATTCAGTTAGGTCTTAAACAATTGAGTAAACACCCATGGGATGCTCTTGCAGATGATGTGAAAGTTGGTGACGAAGTAGAAGGAAAAGTTGTTGTCATTGCAGATTACGGTGCATTTATTGAAGTTGCCGAAGGTGTTGAAGGACTTATCCACGTTTCAGAAATGTCTTGGTCAACTCACCTAAGATCTGCTCAAGACTTTGTAAGTGTGGGGGACGTTGTAAAAGCAAAAATTCTAACTCTAGACAGAGAAGATCGCAAAATGTCATTAGGAATCAAGCAATTAACGCCAGATCCATGGACAGACATTACTTCTAAATTCCCAGTTGGGAACAAACATACCGGTATTGTAAGAAACTTTACAAATTTTGGTGTTTTTGTAGAAATGGAAGAAGGAATTGATGGTTTGATCTATATTTCTGATTTGTCTTGGACAAAGAAAATCAAGCACCCTAGCGAATTTTGCGCTGTAGGTGACAAACTTGAGGTTGTTGTTCTTGAATTAGACGTAGAAGGAAGAAAACTTAGTCTTGGTCATAAGCAAACTATGGAAAATCCATGGGATAAATATGAAACAGATTTTGGTTTAAACACTAAACACACCGCTTCTGTATTTGAGATTGTTGATAAAGGAGCTACTGTAAAATTCAACGATGATATTGTTGCTTTTATTCCTTCTCGTCATCTAGAGAAAGAAGATGGTTCTAAACTTGGTAAAGGTGAAGAAGCAGAATTTGTAATTATTGAATTCAGTAAAGAATTCAAAAGAGTTGTTGCATCGCATACTGCGGTCTTCAAGGCAGAAGAAGTTCGAAATGTAAAAGCAGCCGCCAAAAAAGCAGCTAAAGCAGCATCGGAAGCCAAAACAACTATTGGAGATGCAAACGAAGCACTTCAAGCTCTAAAAGACAAAATGGATGGTAAATAATCCAACCTAAATATCTTTAAAAAAAGCCCTTCCTTTTGTGAAGGGTTTTTTTTGCAATCTATTGATTTTCAACTTTTAAAAGAATTAACTTTTTTTTTAAACTAATAAAAGATGATATAGTTAATTTTATAATCTAATAAAATAAACAAACAATTATGGGTTTTAACGATATCCCCAAAGAATTTCAAATTAATCACTTAATTCATCAAAAAAAGTACCTTATTGGTGGCGAGTTAAAATTGTGGAGTGGTGCAACATCTGAAGTGTATTCGACAATTTCATCTACAGAAGAGTATGCCCCAACTTCATTAGGGTCTATTCCATTGCTGGAGAAAGAACAAGCCATGGAAGCTCTTGAAGCTGCGTCGCAGGCCTATAATAATGGCCAAGGGCTGTGGCCGACAATGAAAGTAGCCGATAGAATTGCTTGTATGGAAAAGTTTGTTGAGCAAATGAAAACCAAGCGAGAGCAAGTCATCAAATATTTGATGTGGGAAATTGGAAAAAACCTTAAAGATTCGGAAAAGGAATTTGATAGAACCGTAGATTATATTTATGATACTATTGACGATTACAAGCAACTCGACCGAAATGCTGCAAAATTCCACAAACATTCTGGAGTTTATGCTCACATAAGAAGAGGGCCGCTAGGGGTTGTACTTTGTTTAGGGCCATATAATTATCCACTTAATGAAACTTTTGCGCTGCTCATTCCAGCGCTAATTATGGGAAACACCACTATTTTTAAGCCTGCAAAATTAGGAGTATTATTACTAACACCCCTTATGGAAGCTTTTCAAAATAGCTTTCCAAAAGGCGTAGTCAATATTCTATTCGGAAGAGGACGTACATTGGCAACTCCACTTATGGAAACAGGTAAAATTGATGTTTTGGCGCTTATTGGTCATAGCAACTCAGCTAATGCACTACAAAACAGTCATCCAAAGAAAAATAGACTTAGAATTGTACTTGGATTAGAAGCAAAAAACCCTGCAATTGTATTGCCAGATGCTGATCTAGATTTGGCTGTTCAAGAATGTATAGCTGGAACACTTTCCTTTAACGGTCAACGTTGTACTGCACTCAAAGTATTGTATGTACATGAAACAATTTTTGAAGCTTTTAAAGAAAAATTCTGTGCAAAGGTCGATGCTTTAAAATTTGGAAATCCATGGGAAGATGACGCGATGCTTACTCCATTACCTGAAGTAAACAAGCCTGATTATATTCAAGATTTAATTGATGATGCCAAAACAAAAGGCGCAAAAATATTAAATACAAAAGGAGGTGAACGTACAGAAAATTATATTTTCCCTTCGGTGCTTTACCCAGTGGATAAAACTATGAATGTATATCATGAAGAGCAATTTGGTCCTGTAATTCCAATGATAACATTTACAGATATTCAACAACCTTTAAATGATATGGCAGAATCAAATTATGGTCAACAGGTAAGTGTATTTGGAAAAGATACCAAAACTCTTGCACCACTTATCGATATTTTAGTCAATTTGGTATGCCGTGTGAATTTGAACAGTTCTTGTCAACGTGGTCCGGATGTATTTCCATTTACAGGAAGAAAAGACTCTGCATTTAGTACTTTGAGTGTTAGAGATGCATTACGATCATTTTCCATTCGTACATTCGTTGCTGCAAAAGATAATCCATACAACAGTGAGATTTTAAAAGAAATGTTAGACGAAAAACAATCAAATTTTATAAGTACAGATTATTTGCTTTAAAGGAGTTTTGTTTTTAGGGATTATCATTTTTATAAAGTGAAATGTGATATTGAATTTGAATATCAAAATTTTCTGTTACCTTTGCGCACGAATATGTTGAAAACATTATGAGTCAAAAAGTTTTACTGAACGAAAAAGAAGTAAACATTATCCTTCACAGATTGGCTTGTCAACTTATTGAAAAACACAACGATTTTTCCAATACAATACTAATAGGACTACAACCTAGAGGAAAGCATCTAGCTGATAGACTTTTACAGCTTTTACAATCTGATTACAATATATTTGATACACAAGTAGGCTACTTAGACATTACTTTTTACAGAGATGATTTCAGACGATCGAACAAAGTTCTTGAAGCTAGCGAAACGCAAATGGATTTTATTGTAGAAGGAAAAAATGTAGTTTTTATAGACGATGTTTTATATACAGGAAGAAGTATCCGAGCTGCCCTAACTGCCATTCAATCTTATGGTCGTCCCAAAAGTATAGAATTACTGATTTTGATTGACCGAAGATTTAGTAGACATTTGCCTATTCAACCAGATTATCGAGGACGACAGGTTGATGCTATTGACGAAGAAAAAGTTATTGTAAATTGGAAAGAAACACAAGGTGAAGACACCGTGTATTTGATAAAACAATAGATTATGAGCACATTAAGTGTAGAGCATTTATTAGGAATTAAACATCTCACCAAAGAAGATATTCATTTAATTTTTGAAACTGCAGATCATTTTAAACAAGTCATAAATCGTCCAATAAAAAAAGTCCCTTCGCTTAGAGATATTACTATTGCTAATTTATTTTTTGAAAATTCAACAAGAACGAAACTCTCTTTTGAAATTGCACAAAAACGTCTTTCGGCCGATGTCATAAATTTTTCCGCAGGTCAATCTTCTCTAAAAAAAGGCGAAACTCTTATAGATACCGTCAATAATATTTTGTCCATGAAAGTGGATATGGTGGTCATGCGCCACCCAAAACCAGGTGCTGCAGAGTTCCTTATGCAACATGTTGACGCAAAAATTATTAATGCGGGCGATGGTGCACACGAACACCCTACACAAGCGCTTTTGGATACCTATTCCATACGTGAAAAACTAGGGCATGTAGAAGGTAAAAAAGTGGTTATAGTTGGTGATATTCTTCATAGTAGAGTAGCACTGTCCAATATTTTTGCACTACAGTTACTTGGTGCAAAAGTTAAGGTTTGTGGACCAAAATCCTTGATTCCAAAATATATCCACGAATTGGGTGTTGAAGTTGAAACTAATCTAAAAAAAGCACTTCAATGGTGCGATGTTGCCAATATGTTGCGTGTACAAAATGAACGTATGGAAGTTAGTTATTTTCCATCAACACGAGAATACACCCAACAATATGGTGTAACAAAAGCATTACTAGACGAATTAGATAAATCTATTATAATTATGCATCCAGGTCCAATTAATAGAGGTGTAGAAATTACAAGTGATGTTGCCGATTCCAATCAGGCGATTATTTTGGATCAAGTAGAAAATGGTGTGGCCATTCGAATGGCGGTAACCTATTTGTTAGCTTCAAAAATTAAATCCTAATGAAGTTTGAAATTAAAGACACTACTGTAATTGTTAATCAAAATAAACAAGTTTCATCAGAATTTTTCAAATCGTTTGATTTGAATTACCCTAAATTTCAATCGAATAATATCATATTTATTGTTGACAGATTACAAAATTCAGAACCTGATTTTGTCAATACGGTTTTAAAACTCACAAAATCTCATCAACTCCAAAAGCAAACCTTTGTCGTTGTAGCTCCTCACTGGTCGCAAAGTGATATTTCAGATGAGATTGTATGTGTTCCCACTCTACAAGAAGCATTTGACCTTATTGAAATGGACGAAATGCAGCGTGATTTAGGATTTTAAACTTATAAATGTGAAACTAACAATAATAGGTTGTTATAGCGCCACTCCAAGAATTTCTGCGCATACTACTTCTCAAGTTTTAGAATCTAGAGGGCATACTTTTCTTATAGATTGTGGGGAGGGCACTCAAATGGAATTGAGAAAACATAAGGTTAAATTTAATCAAATTAAACATATTTTTATTTCTCATCTTCATGGCGATCATTGTTTTGGACTAATAGGATTGATTTCTACATTTCGTTTGCTCAATCGCGAAGCTGATTTACACGTCTATGGCCCAAAAGGGATTAAGGAACTTATCATGCTCCAAATGAAACTTTCTAAAGCATGGATTGATTTTAATCTTATTTTTCATGAATTAAAATCAATTGGATCTGAGCTTATTTTTGAAGATGATAAAATTGAAGTTCATACAATTCCTTTAGATCATAGAGTATATACCAATGGCTTTTTGTTTAAAGAAAAAGCTTTTGACCGCAAATTACTAGTTGATAAAGCAGAAGCAAAACACATAGATGTAGCTTATTATCGCAAACTTAAACAAGGTGCAGATGTTCATAATTCTCATGGTGAATTGATTTTAAATACTGATGTAACAACAGAGGGTATTCCATCAAAAAGTTACGCCTTTTGTAGTGATACTGCCTATTGTGAAGCAATAGTCCCTATTGTAAAAAATGTTGATGTTTTATATCACGAATCTACATTTTTGGATGCTCATGCAAATTTATGCGCAAAAACAAAGCATTCTACAGCAAAACAAGCGGCAGAAATTGCCAAAAAGTCAACAGTCGGTAAACTTATTCTCGGGCATTATTCATCAAGATATAATCATCTTGAAAATTTCAAAACTGAAGCTCAAACAATTTTTGGTTGTGTTGAACTTGCCGAGGATGGTAAAACATTCCAAATTTAGACATATTCTTCCTTAGTTTTTTTCCATGAAAGCACTGCAATCCCATTCGTGTAATGCATTGCATATGGAGGACTTGAAAAAAAAGAATTATACAGGGGATAGTCAACTATCAATCTTTGAATTTTTAGTCTATGGAGCTCCCATGCTTTGTGATGAACTTCAAATCCATAAATATCCTTTTTATAATCTTGAAAAAGCGCATAACGTTCTGTAAGCCATTACTCTAAGTTGTTTTTTTGATGAACTTCTTCACCTATCGAATACTGAATAGAAAAGAAATTTTTAGTACTTTTGTTATCAGATTCAAAACAATTATTTTTTCGTCTCATCTTAGCAACTTTATAAGGTAATTTTGAAATTTTTTGCGCCAATAAACAAGACACCGACTTACTAGCTTCAATACTTAAAAAATAGACGCCAGGTTTTCCGTTTGATTTCACATATGTTCTAATGTTAAGTTCATGAAAGTTAGAAACAGAATCAATAGACGGCAATAATCTTGGGTGTATTTGTTCCATATTAAAAGCTACTATAGATACCCAACATTCTCCATTAAATTGATCCAACTCAAGCTGGTTTGGAACAAATGTTCTTAATAATTGTTCATTAACCTTATAATGTAGAAATACTACTTCATTCCATTCTTGATAATAGGACAATGGATGCTTGGGCATTGTCCATGGACGATGCGTTGTATAAGATTTGAGGGATTCCATATGTATGAATTAGTTATAAATAATCATATAGTCGTCTGCTTAACAAAAAAGTGATTCCTAATAATACGAACAGGTAAAACCAACGTTTTTTTGTTCTTGGTTTTCTGATTTTTTTTACCACTAAATAGATAAAATAGGCATATAATAGCAGTGTTGCTATATCAGAAATGATATCAATTGTTTCCATGTGCTAGTTTAAATTTAACAACAAAAGGTTCCTAAACTTGTACACGTACTTTCAAGCAGCCAAATCAAAGACAAAAACGAACACGTCGAATAAGAATATTTTTCTGAGAAATTAATTTTCTGAGGCAAGCAGATGATCAAATTTATAAAAAAAATTAAAAACTTTCAAAAACTCCTAGCCCAAAAAGTGCAAAATCATATTTTACAGGATCTTTTTCATCTAGTTGTCTTAAGTTTTTGTCTAGTTCTTCTAATGCTTTTGCATCGTTTTGTTTTCGTTTGAGTAAGCCAAGTTTTCGTGCTACATTACCAGAATGTACATCCAGAGGGCAGGAGAGTTGTGAAGGGGAGAGCGTTGGCCACAAGCCAAAATCTACGCCAGTATCATTGGGTCGAACCATCCATCGCAAAAGCATATTAAGTCGTTTTGCAGCCGAGTTTTTTAGGGGGTCACTAATATGTTTTTGAGTTCTTTTGGGATGTTCAATCTCAAAAAAAAGAGTTTTAAATTTATGAATAGAAAACTGTAAACAATCGTTTTTTACATTTCTATTAAATACTGATTCTAGTCCATTGTATTTGGTGTAGATATGACGTAAACTTTTGATAAATTGTACTGCGTCAATCGCATTGAATGTTCGGTGAACAAACCCATCAAAAACCTCCAAATCTTGTGGTTGATGGGTCATAACAAAATCATATGGCGCATTATCCATAAGTGTTATAAAACGCTGAGCATTATTAATGATGCTTTTTCGGTTTCCCCAAGCAATGGTAGCAGTCAAAAATGCTGCAATTTCAATATCTTCTTTTTTAGAAAATAAATGTGGAATTTGAATGGGGTCAGTTTCAATAAATCTTGTGGTATTGTACTGTTCAACTTTTGCATCCAAAAACTGCTTTAATTCATCAAAGCTTAAGCCATTATAGTGTTTAGGATGATACTTTCCCATCTGTTATGGTGATTTTTCTATCGGCCATTTTTGCTAATTCTTTGTTGTGTGTAACCAAAACAAACGTATATCCAAATGTATCTCTTAATTTAAAAAACAATTGGTGTAATTGCTCGGCAGAAGTACTGTCTAAATTCCCTGAGGGTTCATCTGCCAAAACAACAAGAGGATCGTTGACGAGCGCACGAGCAACGGCTACACGCTGTTGTTCTCCTCCCGAGAGTTCATTTGGTTTATGGTTTAGACGATGGCTCAAACCTAGAAAATCTAATAGTGTTTTTGCCTTTTCTTTAGCTTTATTTTCTGAGGTACCTTTGATATAAGCTGGAATACACACATTTTCAATAGCGGTAAATTCTGGAAGTAATTGATGAAATTGGAAAATAAATCCTAAATTTTTGTTTCTAAATTTCGCCAATTCTTTTTCATTCAATGCATTAACATCAATATTATTAATTATTAACGAAGAATCTTTTGTTTTTGATGGATAATCGAGTGTACCCAAAATTTGTAACAAAGTTGTTTTTCCAGCGCCAGAAGCTCCAACAATAGATATAATTTCACTTTTTTTTACGTTTAAATTGACCCCTTTTAATACATGAAGGTCGTCGTAATGTTTGTGAATGTTACTAGCTTGAATCATTTATGTAAATTTAAAGTTTCCTAAGCTGATGTGCAATCATATTTTGATTTTTTAAAGCTAACTTTTCATTAACTTTGATGTATTAAATCTAAAAGAATGAAAAAAGCGGTGTTTTGCGGCGGGTGTTTTTGGTGTACTGAGGCAGTTTTTAAGCGTTTAAAAGGTGTATTTAGTGTACAATCTGGATACACAGGTGGATTTATTAAAAACCCTGCTTATCGTGAGGTTTGCGAAGGTCGCACAGGTCATGCAGAAGGGATAATTATCGAATATGATGCATCAGAAGTTCAATACCAAATGCTTTTGGAAGTATTTTTTGCCACGCATAATCCAACTACACTAAACCGCCAAGGGTATGATGTGGGTTCACAATACCGTTCAGCAATTTTTTATGCTGACGAGGCCCAGAAAAAAATTGCTATAAATTATATAGATTTTTTAGAATCCTCCAAAGTGTTTGAAAACCCAATTGTAACAACCATAGAGCCTCTTGATGTATTTTATAGAGCAGAGGAGGAGCATCATGATTATTATGATCAAAACACAAATCAATCATATTGTCAGTTTGTGATTTTACCTAAAATAAAAACTTTAAATCAACGTTTTAAAAGCAGGTTAAAATCAAAAGAATGATATGGAATAAATTAAAAAAACAGCATAAACTTGTTTTGGGATTAATTTTTGATTTACTAGGGTATGTTTCTTTTATTTTCCCTCCCTTTGATTTTGTTTGGGCACCACTTTCAGGTTACCTAATGACTAAGCTTTACGAAGGTAAAAAAGGAAAAATTGCAGGTATATTTGTTTTTATTGAAGAGGCACTTCCTTTTTTGGATATCGTACCCACCTTTACCATTATGTGGATGTATACCTATTGGAATCAATCGTCCAAAATTTTTTCAAAATAAAATTTATTTATCAAAAAATCGGCCAAGACCAAATCTTCTAAGCATTTTCTTTTCAAAGTTCCAGAAGAAGTCAAATTGTCCTAAAAGCCATCCCCAAAACACTAATAAGATTTGGTAAAATATCAAACTCACCACACAAAAAATAATCCAATACAATACTGGTCCAAGATTTTCTATGGAAACCCCTAATAATTTAATTATAGGTCGTCCTACAAAAACGGATGATGATCCTGTGATGGCAAAAACAATAAAAATACGAATGAGCTCCCAACGTGCATTGACCACCCATTTATGCTGTAATTTTTTTATAAAAAACACACACAATTGAATAATTGAAAACCCCAACAAAACAGTCATTAGGAATTGCAACCAAAAATTATCTTTAAAAATTTTAATGGCAAACCTATACCCCAAAAAAAGGAAATTATCATTCCTAAAAAAGGGTAGAGAAGTTGCCAATTTTTACTAATTTCCCAATTTAATTTAAAAGTTTTAATGCGGTTTTTCATGACCGCAAATATAATAATTTATGAAGCTTTTTGTGTTTATTTTTTGTTAAACAGCTTTCCGAGTATTCCTCCAATACCGCTGTTACTTTTTCCAAGAACAGTTTCTGCCACATCGTCAATGATAGAACCATCATTATCAGCATCTAAAATAGATTCAAAAAAGCTTTGTTTTTCGTCATGAAAGTTTCCACCAATAAGACCTCCAAGCATATTCGTTAGACCATTCGCATCATTTACAGATGACTGGCGTTGTTGTCTACCTAAAAGTCCCATAACAACTGGAGCGGCCATTTTAAGTATTTTTCCTACTGATGACACGTCGATTCCTGATTGCTTACTGAGCGCATTTTGTATATTTTGTTTTCGATTTCCAAAAACGTGTCCTAGAATTTTACCTCCATCTTGCTCAATAGCACTTGAATTTGATCCTGAAAAAATATTTCCCAAATTGTCCAAAATAGTACCATCATGCTTTCCAGTTAATGCTCCCAAAAGACCAGATGCACCTTTTGGTGTTGCTGCATTGCGTTGCATGGCTTGCATAAGTACAGGCATGGCCATGTTTAATAAATTACTTGTATTTGATTTTGATTGTCCTGTTTGGCTAGACAAGCCCTCGATAAGTGATTTTCCTAAATCCCCACCAAGCAAGTTCATAAGTCCTGACATAGATTTGTTTATAATTAGGCAAATGCAATATATAAAAAAAATCCTAGCAAAAAAGCTAGGATTTTTAGAAATTTAAGAAGTTGAAATATATTTCAATTATTGATTTATACTTCTTTCAAAGTTTATTTTAGAATAGAAATAATCTGTGTTG
>CBFIIL010000028.1:0-20539 GCA_965662485.1 Flavobacteriaceae bacterium
TATGACCAAGTTTTATGGTTAGATGCTCACAACTTCAAAAGCATTCAAGAAGTTGGAACAATGAATATTTTTTTTAAAATCAATGGTAAAATCATTACTCCAAACTTGGACGGCTCCATACTGGCAGGAATTACAAGAATGAGCGTTATTGAACTATTACGACACAAAGGATATGAGGTTACAGAAAGACCAATTTCTATCGATGAAGTCAATGAAGCCTCCAAAGATGGGACATTGGAAGAAGCCTTTGGAACAGGTACTGCTGTTGGTATTGCAATGATTCAAGATATTGGTTACAAAGACGAAGATATTCACGTTTCCAATGAAAGTCCAGTAGGGCAAATGGTTTTGGAGACAATAAATGGTGTTCGTACAGGTGAAATTCCTGATGATCTAAACTGGATGTGTAAGATTAAAATCTAAAAAGGATAGATTAACGCTTTGATTTTACGCCAGCGGTATGATCTTATAAACGCCCCTTCTTTTTCTGATACGATAAATGGAACATTAGTTTTCCATGCTTTGAAGAATCCAACTAGATAATCAAAAAATAGACGAATTTTTCTTTTTTTATAAGAAAGTTTTAATGCCGATAAAAAGGCCAAAACAAAACCATTGCGCATTTTATAAAGTGCCATTCCTTGATAATATTTTGCACTTCTATTGTATGTAGAGCCTGTTGGTTTCAAGTGCTTTACATGCAGGGAGTCATCCGTTTGAAAAGACCAGCCATTATAAAGTGCAACAAGTTCATCAATGGTGTCCCAACCCATAGACTTCTGCAAGCCGCCAATGGCTATAAAACATGGTTTTCTGTAAGCTTTCAAAGGCCCTCTTATATGCTCATTTGAGGTTAGGTTTTCCAAAACCCACTCCCCGTTTTTTTCAATGTAGCAATGGCCCGCAATGAGCCCCAGTTTTGGATCGTTTTTGTAATGTTCTGCTATGGTTTCTAAATAATTTTTTGGAAAAACTAAATCAGCATCAAATTTACAAACTACGTCATAATCTTGATCCAGCTGCTCATATCCTTTGTAAAATGCAGTAATGATTTTTTCGCCAGGCAAATGTTTGTCAGAGGATTGATGTTGAACGCTGTCAATAAATGCATATTGTTTTTTTAACGTATCTACAATTTTTGGAGTTTTATCAGTAGAATTATCGTCTACAACAATAATTTTTTTTGGAAGTAATGATTGCTCAGCTAAGGAAATCAAGCAATTTTCTATAAATGCTTCTTCATTGTGTGCCGGTATGACAATGTAAAATCTCACTTTCTTTCAGCGTAAACGATATAAAATCTCTTTGTGAAATACCTTAAAATAGGGCGAATTCCTATTTTTTTTGTTGGATTAGTCCATTTTTCTCTTGAAATAATTGTCCACCCCGCTTTTTCTAGTAACCAATCAAACTGCCAGTCTTCAAATTCATGAAAGTGGCGATCGCGCATATCAGTTTTGCTTTTATAGGCATTTGAAAACCAAAGTTTTAGTGGTACACTTGCAATAAGTTTGTTGGCTTTTATTTCCTTTAAAACAATAAAAGGCGAAACGAGGTGTTCAAAAATTTCAAAGGCTGTAACAACATCTGCACTGCTATTTTGAATCGACGAACAATCAAGATCAAGGTCTTCACCATTTGTGTTTGTTACTGTAAAACCGTTTGATTTTAATATATCAGAAAGTGGGTTTTCAACACCCAAATCAAAAATCTTCTCTTTTTTACTTATGTGCTGTTTGACAAAGTCAAGAGTCAAATTATAACGTCTTGTTGGGAAGTTGTTTTCGTACATTTAATATTTATAAACAATAGCGTTGATGTGCATACCAGCGCCTACGCTAGCAAATATAATAATATCGCCTTTATTGAGATTGTGATTATTTACTTCTCCTTTTCTAATGAGGTCGAAAAGTGTAGGAACTGTGGCTACTGAACTGTTGCCAAGTTTATGTATGGTCATGGGCATGATTCCATCTGGTACAGGAGTTTTGTAAAGTCTATAAAAACGTTTTACGATGGCTTCATCCATTTTTTCGTTTGCTTGATGAATAAGTATTTTCTTCACATCTTGTATGGAATAGCCACTTTTATCAAGACAATTTTTTAGTGCTGCTGGCACATTATTCAAGGCAAATTCATAGATTTTTCTTCCATACATTTTGATATATCGTACATCTTCGTTCTGTGTTTTATCATTAGAGTTCCCAAAAAACAAATGATAGACTTCATCATGGGTGTATGATGCAGATTCATGTGAAATAATTCCTCCTTCTTCTTCAGAAGCTTCAACTATTGTTGCACCAGCACCATCGGCATAAATCATAGAGTCACGATCAAAAGGGTCGACAACTCTAGATAGAGTTTCTGCACCAATGACCAAACAGCGTTTTGCCATTCCAGCTTTGATGAATGCTTGTGCTTGAACAACGCCTTCTACCCAACCAGGACATCCAAAAAGGATATCATAAGCTACACATTTTGGGCTTTTTATTTTTAAAAGATGTTTAATTCTTGCGGCTAGACATGGAAGAATATCGCTTTGTATGGCGCTGTGCTTAACATCGCCAAAGTTATGAGCACAAATAATGTAATCTAACGTTTCAGGGTCAATTTTAGCATCGGATAGTGCTTTTTCTGCTGCAAAAGCTCCTAGATCTGAAGCAGTGAGATTTTTATTAGCATAACGCCTTTCAGAAATACCAGTAATAGCTTTAAACTTTTCAACAACGATATCTGTTGGTGTGTCAATTGCTTCGCCTTCTATGGTAAAGAATTCGCGATCTTGAAAATCGTTGTTTTTTTGGATTAATTCAGGAATATAACTACCTGTCCCCGTAATTCGAATACTCATTTTTTTGTTTTAGTTATACTTCGGCGTATTCATCAATTGGGGCGCATGTACAGATTAAATTTCGATCTCCATAGGCATCATCTACACGACGTACAGATGGCCAAAATTTATCTTCTTTAATGTATGATAGTGGAAAAGCGGCTGTAGCTCTGCTGTAAGGATAATCCCATTGATCGTGACACACCATTTCTTGAGTATGTGGAGCGTTTTTTAGAGGGTTATTGGTGTCAGATTTACTTGCATCTTCGATTTCTTGTCGAATAGAAATCATGGCATCACAAAAACGATCCATTTCTGCTTTACTTTCGCTTTCAGTAGGTTCAATCATCATTGTACCAGCAACTGGAAACGAAACTGTAGGTGCATGAAATCCATAATCCATCAATCGTTTTGCAATATCTGTAACTTCAATGCCATTTGTTTTAAATGCTCGACAATCTATAATCATTTCGTGTGCCGCTCGACCCTGTTCTCCAGTGTAAAGGGTTTGGAAGTGTCCTTCTAAGCGCTCTTTGATGTAGTTTGCATTTAAAATAGCCACCTTGGTCGACTGTGTTAATCCTTCAGCGCCAAGCATTTTTATGTAGCCATACGAAATTAAACATGCAAGTGCTGATCCAAAAGGAGCTCCAGAAATTGATGTAATAGCTTTTGTTCCACCTGTTTCAATAATTGGGTTTCCTGGTAAAAAAGGGGTCAGTTGTTCGGCAACACAAATTGGTCCAACACCAGGTCCGCCGCCACCATGTGGGATAGCAAAAGTTTTATGTAAATTGAGGTGACAAACATCAGCGCCAATTTTCCCTGGATTTGTTAGTCCAACTTGAGCATTCATGTTAGCACCGTCCATGTACACCTGTCCGCCATTGTCATGAATGATTTGTGTAATTTCTTTTATTTCAGACTCGTAAACGCCATGGGTGGAAGGGTAAGTCACCATGAGCGCTGCTAGATTTTCTTTGTGTATTGTTGCTTTTTCGCGCAAATCATCAACGTCTATATTTCCATTTTCAGATGATTTTGTAACAACAACTTTCATACCTGCCATTACAGCACTCGCGGGGTTTGTTCCGTGAGCAGACGATGGAATAATACATATATTTCTGTGATGATCACCACGAGATTCGTGATAGGCTCTAATGGTCATTAGTCCTGCAAATTCGCCTTGAGCACCAGAATTTGGTTGTAAAGATGTCCCGGAAAACCCAGTGATTTCATTGAGTTGTTTTTGTAAAGTAGATAAAACTTCTGTGTAGCCTTCCACTTGATTTGCAGGAGCAAAAGGATGGATATTTCCCCAATTCGACCAACTTAATGGCAACATTTCTACGGCTGCATTTAGCTTCATTGTACATGACCCTAATGGAATCATAGAGTAGTTTAGCGCCAAATCTTTACGTTCCAAACGCTTTATATAACGCATCAATTCAGTTTCTGAATGATAAGAATTAAAAACAGAATTTGTTAAAAATTCTGATTTTCTTACGTGATTATTGGGGAATCTATTTTCAGGTGATGTATCAGTTTTTATTGTTGTGTTTAAAGCTTCTGAAAAAACAATAAGAATAGCTTCAATATCCTTTTTAGTAGTTGTCTCATTGACAGAAATTGAAATGGTTTTGGCATTAGGATAAAAGAAATTTATCTCATGCTTTAATGCTATCTCTTGTATTTTTTTTGCATCCTCAACTTCGATCTGTATCGTATCAAAAAATGATGAATATTTTAATTTTAAATTTGAATTTGTTAATGAATTGGCTAAAAGAACAGCATTTTGATGAACTTTATTTGCAATATATTTTAGACCTTTTGGGCCGTGGTATACAGCATACATTCCTGCCATGACTGCCAATAAAACTTGTGCGGTACATATGTTGGAAGTTGCACGATCTCTTTTGATGTGCTGCTCTCTAGTTTGAAGAGCCATTCTTAAAGCACGTTCACCATTCATATCTTTTGTAACCCCAATGATACGTCCTGGGATATGACGTTTGTAGGCTTCCTTTGTAGCAAAATAAGCAGCGTGAGGCCCCCCATAACCCATTGGAATTCCAAAACGCTGTGTGGTTCCAACAACAACATCTGCACCTAGTTGACCTGGTGCTTCAAGTGCAACTAAACTTAGGATATCTGCCGCAACGGCAACTTTAATATTGTTTGAATTAGCTTTTGAAATAAATGATTTCAAATCCATTATTTTCCCAGATGCTCCAGGGTATTGAACAAGTGCTCCAAAATAGTCTGAATCAAAATTAAATTCGTCTGAATTTCCAACGATAAGTTCTATTCCAATAGGAATTGCTCTTGTTTTTAGTACAGCAAGCGTTTGAGGGAATATATCTTCTGCAACAAAAAATTTCACTACACCAGCTTTTACATCAGCACGTTCCCTCACGGCAAACAAAAGCGCCATGGCCTCAGCCGCAGAAGTGCTTTCGTCAAGTAAAGATGCATTAGCCAATTCCATCCCTGTTAAGTCTGTTACCATTGTTTGAAAGTTCAACAATGCTTCAAGACGTCCTTGAGCAATTTCTGCTTGGTAGGGTGTGTAAGCGGTATACCAACCAGGGTTTTCTAAAATATTTCTTTGGATTACTGCAGGTAAATTGGATGGATTATACCCCATTCCAATGTAAGACTTAAAAACTTTATTTTTAGAGCCAAGTTCATGAATATGTTCCAAAAATTCTTGCTCGCTTAAAGGTAAATCTAGATTTAAATTAGTTTGCAATCTTATGTTGTTAGGAACAGTTTGATCTATTAATTCATCCATTGAATCTACTCCAATTACATCTAACATTTCTTTTAAATGATCTGAGTTTGGGCCTATATGCCTTTGCGAAAAAATATCTGGGTTCATATTTATGATGATTAAATAAAAAACAAAATTACGGCTTTTTTCATGCTTTTTTTTGTTAATAAATTAAAGTTTTTAACCGATTTTTAAGCTTATCAACAGTTTGGTTATTTTTGCACTGTGGGATTTTTCAAACGAATTTTTAAATTTTATATAAATAGTAGCTTACATGTGGCCTGTTCTGTGTTAGCCCTCAGTCATTTAATTATTCTAAAAACAAATTTTTCTGTTGATTTCTTCTTTTTGTTTTCTCTTTTTTTTGCCACTGTTTTCGGCTATAACTTTGTTAAGTATTTTGGCTTAGCCAAATTTTACTACAGATCTCTAACGACAAAACTCAAAGAGATTCAAATACTTAGCTTATTGTGTGTTTTTGGATTTACAATTTGTTTTCTTCAGTTAAAATCAAATGTGCAATGGAGTCTACTTTTTTTAGGGATAATTACATTCTTTTACGCCATGCCACTAAAGTGGTTTTCTAACAATAGTCTTAGAAAAATCAGTGGGCTAAAAATATACATCATTGCCTTTGTTTGGGCAATTACAACCGCATTATTACCACAGTTAAATGGTGGTTTGGAGGTTTTTGAACTTAATTATATATGGGTAGTAGAACGCTTTGTTTTTATTTTTATCCTTATGTTACCTTTCGAAATTAGAGACATGAATTTTGATGATTTAAAGCTTTCTACAATTCCACAAAAAATAGGGTTGTTCAACACCAAAAAATTAGCTTATTTTGGAATTTTAGTATTAATTTTCTTTTTGTACAGTAATACAAGTAAATTAGAAATTATATCAACATCAATAATGTTGACGATATTATGCGTTTTCATCGTTAAAAGTCGCCCTCAAAACTCATTTTATTACACTGCATTTTGGGTTGAAGCTTTACCTATCTTTTGGTGGTTGATGTCAATCAGTTTAGAAATTCTACACGAGTCCGGCACGCTCTAAAAGGGCTTTGTTGCTGGCATCTTTTCCTCTAAATTTTTTGTACAAAACAAGTGGATTTTCTGTGCCGCCTTGACTCAAAATATGACGCTTTAAATTATCAGCAATTTTAGCATCAAAAATATTTTTATTCTTAAAGTAGGCAAACGCATCAGCATCTAAAACTTCGGCCCATTTGTAGCTGTAATATCCCGAAGAATAACCGCCCTGGAAAATATGAGCAAAAGCTGTAGACATACAATTTTCTGCAACGTCTGGATACAGTTGTGTTGAAGAAAACACTTCTTTTTCATGTGTTTTTATACACTTTATGGTAGTAGGGTTTTTTCCATGCCAACTCATATCTAAAAGGCCAAAACTGAGTTGACGAACTGTTTGCATTCCTTGCTGAAATTTTCCAACAGCTTTAATTTTATCAATCCATTCCATTGGAATCAATTCTCCGGTCTGATAATGCTTTGCAAACAAGCTCAAGGCTTCTTTTTCGTAGCACCAATTTTCCATCAATTGGCTTGGGAGTTCCACAAAATCCCATGCTACACTTGTCCCTGAAAGACTAGGGTAGGTGGTATTGGCCAACATCCCATGAAGCGCATGTCCAAATTCATGAAATAGTGTTGTAACTTCATTAAAAGTAAGTAAAGAAGGTTTTGTTTTTGTGGGTTTTGTAAAGTTGCAAACAATAGAAACGTGTGGTCTTTCATTTGTGCCATTCAGAATATACTGAGGTTTAAAAGATGTCATCCAGGCACCACTTCTCTTACCTTGTCTTGGAAAAAAATCGGCATAAAAAATAGCTACAAAATTTGAATTTTGATCTAAGACTTTGTAAGTCATTACATCCTCATGATAAGTATCAATATCATCTAATTTTTCGAATTTTAGCCCAAATAGTTTTTTGGCAATCAAAAAAGCACCTTCAATTACATTTTCTAGTTTAAAATAAGGTTTCAATTGTGCGTCGTCAATATCAAAAAGCTTCTTTTTTAGAAGCTCCGAATAATATGTACCATCCCATTTTTGAAGTTCTTCAATGCCATCATTTTTGTAAGCAAAAGCACTTAAAGTTTCAAATTCTTTTTTGGCAAAAGGTGTTGCTTTTTCAAGCAAATCATTTAAAAAATGAATGACCTTTTCGGGTGTTTTGGCCATACGTTCTTCCAAAACATAATGGGCATGGGTTTTATAGCCTAAAAGCGCTGCACGTTGTTGACGAAGATTAGCGATATCCAAAACAATGCTTTGGTTATCAAGCTCATCGTTCTGAAATCCTTTTTTTCCAAATGCACATGAAAGTTTTTCGCGTAGTTTACGATTTTTCGCATAGGTCATGAAGGGGATATAGCTTGGATAATCTAAACTTATAATCCAACCCTTTTTTTGTTTTTTTTCGGCACGTAATTTTGCGGCTTCTTTTTCATCTTCAGGTAGTCCATCTAAGTCTGATTCTTCTGTAATATGAAGTTCATATCGATTCGTTTCAGCCAGCAGATGTTCGCCAAAAGTTAGTTTTAAACCACTCAAGGATTTATCAATTTCTCTTAACTTTTCTTTTTCATCTGAATTGAGTATAGCGCCATTTCTTGAAAAGCTTTTATATTTTTTTTCTAAAAGTTGCTGTTGCTCTGATGTTAATTTTAAATTATTTTTTTGTTCAAAAACAGTTTTTATTTTTTGAAAAAGAACTTCATTTAGAGCAACATCGTTTGAAAACTCTGAAAGCAATGGAGATACTTCTTGAGCAATTTTTTGAATCTCATCGTTAGTTTCTGCAGCATTAAGATTGAAAAATAAACTTGAAATCCGTTCTAATTCCAGCCCTGAAAATTCTAAAGCTTCAATTGTATTTTCGAATGTAGGCGGATCATTATTTTCACAAATAGAGGTAATGATTGCTTTAGCTTTTTCAATTGCAGTTTTAAAAGCAGGCAAAAAATCACTTGTATTTACTTTAGAAAAAGGCGCAGTTCCATACGGAGTTTCAAAACGCTTGTTCAGAATATTCATGGGAGACGGTTCTTCTGAATTAGTAATTTAATTTTTTTGAAGCATCTTCAACCTTGACTTTTAGTCCTTCTTTATAGAGTTGAATTTTATCAAGAACACATTTGTCTGAAGCACCTATAATTTGTGCCGCTAAAATCCCTGCATTTTTTGCTCCATTTAGTGCCACAGTGGCAACGGGTACGCCACCAGGCATTTGCAAAATAGATAGAATAGAATCCCAGCCATCAATAGAGTTGCTCGACTTTACAGGAACACCAATTACAGGGAGTGGGCTTATAGCTGCAATCATTCCAGGAAGATGCGCCGCGCCGCCAGCACCTGCAATAATCACTTTTAGTCCTCTTTTGTGTGCGGTTGATCCATATTCCATTAATTTTTCTGGTGTACGATGAGCCGAAACAATATCGACTTCAATATCAATATCGAAACTTTTTAGTATTTCTACTGCTTCTTTCATGACAGGCATATCGCTATCGCTTCCCATAATGATTCCTACTTGTGCCATATTATTTGCTTATTACTTTGATGGTTTCTTTGACTTGTTGTGCAATTGCACGTGCCTCATTTATTTCGGGGTGAACAATGGTAACATGCCCCATTTTTCTAAAAGGACGTGTTTCTTTTTTACCATAAATGTGTGGGGTAACACCATTTAATTTTAAAATCTTTTCTATGTTTTCATAAACTACTAATCCTTGATAGCCCTCTGCACCGACAAGATTGACCATAACACCGCTTACTTTGTTTTCTGTTTCACCTAGTGGTAAATTTAAAACTGCACGAAGGTGTTGTTCAAACTGAGATGTATAACTGGCCTCAATAGTCTGATGTCCAGAATTATGTGGTCTTGGAGCTACTTCGTTGATCAGGATTTCATCATTTTCTGTAAGAAATAATTCTACAGCTAAAAGCCCAACATGATGAAACGCTGCTGCAGTTCTTAGGGCAACAAGCTCGGCTTTTTTTGTAATATTTTCTGAAATTCGTGCAGGGCATAATACATATTCTACTTGATTAGCTTCAGGGTGAAATTCCATCTCCACAACGGGGTAGGCCTTAACCTCTCCATCTGGTGTTCTCGCTACTGTTACGGCAAGTTCTTTTTTGAAAGGCACTAAAGTTTCAGCAATACATTCTACGTTTGGAAGTTCACCCAAATCAGTTATAGTACGAACAATTTTCACACCCTTTCCGTCATAACCAAATTGTGCACTTTTCCAAACAAAAGGCAAGGGTTGTACGTTGTGTTTTATAGCTCTTTTGAGTTCGTCTATGTATGCATATCTTTTAAAATCTGCGGTAGGCAAACCGTGATCTACATAAAAAATTTTTTGTTTTGCTTTGTTTTGAATTGTAGCCAAAGTTTCAGCTGACGGATAAACCTTTACGCCTTCTTTTTCGAGGGCACTAAGCGCATCCACATTTACGTTTTCAATTTCAATAGTAAGGGTGTCTACTTTTTTTCCAAATTCAAAAACAGTATCGAAATCCATAAGATCTCCAACAAAAAATTCGTTGCATGCTATTTTACAAGGCGCTTCAGGATTTGGGTCTAAAACACATGTGTATATGTCAAATTTTCTAGTGTTGTAGAGGAGCATTTTCCCAAGTTGTCCACCGCCTAATATACCGACTTTATGTTGTGAAGAGAAAACGTGCATATTTGTCAAAATTGCTAAAGTTTAATTCTAATACAAAAATACACTTTAAAATGGAATCTTGCATAAAAACCCTTTTTAACCTTTGTAATTAATTATCTTTGTGGCCGAATATTAATTCTTTCATGAATTTATTCTTTAATTTTTATCATAACAGTCAAACAATAGCATGAAAAACATTGTATTATTTGGCCCTCCAGGTGCAGGGAAGGGCACACAAGCCAATTTTTTAAAAGAGACATATGATCTTGTGCATATTTCAACAGGGGATGTCTTTCGATATAATATAAAAAACCAAACAGATTTAGGACTTTTAGCTAAATCTTACATGGATAAAGGTGAGCTTGTACCAGATCAAGTAACTATAGATATGCTTGGCGATGTTGTGGCCAATACACCAGATGCCAATGGATTTATTTTTGATGGTTTTCCTAGAAATACTTTTCAAGCTGAAGCATTAGATGATATTTTGAAAACATACAATGCTGAGGTCAATGCCATGATTGCTTTGGAGGTAGATGATGAAGTATTGGTCAAAAGACTCTTAAAAAGAGGTGAAACTAGTGGAAGATCTGATGATTCTTCAGAAGAAATTGTTCGTAATCGAATAAAAATTTATTATAATGAAACCGCTATTTTAAAATCTTTTTACGACCAGAAAGGAAAGTATCATGGGGTAAATGGTGTTGGTGACATTGATACTATTACTCAGCGTCTAAATGCTGTGATTGATACTCTATAAATAAACATAACAGATGACTGAAGGCAATTTTGTTGATTATATAAAATTATATGCATGCTCTGGAAATGGGGGTAAAGGGTCAGTACATTTGCATCGTGAAAAATACATTACAAAAGGAGGTCCAGATGGAGGAGATGGTGGTCGTGGAGGTCATGTGATTTTTCGAGGAAATGAAAATTTATGGACATTACATCATCTGAAATTTAAAAAACATTTTAGAGCAGGCCATGGGGAGCACGGGAGTAAAAGTAGAAGTACCGGCGCAGACGGAACGGACGTATTTGTAGAAGTTCCTCTAGGAACAGTTGTTCGCGATACTGAAACTAACGCTATTTTGTTTGAAATTACAGAGCATGATCAAGAAATAATATTGTGTGAAGGCGGAAAAGGTGGTCGTGGAAACTGGCATTTTAAGTCTCCAACAAACCAAACCCCACGCTATGCACAGCCGGGTATGCCATCTGAAGAAAAGTATGTAACGGTAGAATTAAAAATTCTTGCCGATGTTGGACTTGTTGGATTTCCTAATGCGGGAAAATCAACTTTACTATCTGTAATCACTTCGGCAAAGCCAAAAATTGCCGATTATGAATTCACAACCCTAAAACCTAATTTGGGGATTGTAGAATATAGAGATTTTCAATCTTTTGTTATGGCCGATATTCCTGGAATTATTGAAGGCGCTGCAGAAGGAAAAGGTCTTGGGCATTATTTTTTAAGACATATCGAACGCAATTCTATTTTGCTGTTTCTTATTCCTGCAGATGCCGATGATATAAAAAATCAATATGATATTTTGCTGGATGAACTCAGGCGTTACAATCCAGAAATGTTAGATAAAGAACGCCTAGTAGCCATTTCAAAAAGTGATTTACTTGACGAAGAACTAGAGGCTGAACTTAAGCAAATTTTGGATAATGAATTAACTGTTGATTATGTGTTTATTTCATCAGTAGCTCAAAAAGGAATTGTAGAGTTGAAGGATCTTCTTTGGAAGCAATTAAATATCTAAATATTAAATTTGGATTCATTTTTGATTATAAATAGCATCACCTCGTAATATGATGAAACGACACTATTTTATATTGATTTTTTGTTTTCCATTTTTGATTTTTAGTCAAGAAATTCCCAACGATTTTTATGCATTGTGGACTTCAAAATCATACGACAAATTAACTCCAAAACTAAAACAGTTTATTGCTTTACACCCTACAAACTATAGAGCTATAGAGCTTCTGGGAGATGTGTATGGAGATAAGCTCGATTGGAACTCTGCAGCATATTATTATGAAAAATTAGTTCAAGCGAAACCAAGCGTAGCAAATTACCATTATAAATATGGTGGTGTTTTGGGACAAAAAGCAAAAGAGAGTTCACGTTTTGATGCATTTGGTTTGATTAACCAAGTGAAAAAGTCATTTTCTCAAGCTGCGATACTAGATTCTAAGCATTGGGAAGTTCGCTGGGCACTAGTAGAGCTATATGTTCAATTGCCTGCTTTTTTGGGTGGAAGTTATAAAAAAGCACTTGCATATGCCGAAGAATTAGAATCCATTTCAAAAATCAATGGCTATTTTGCCAAAGCCTATATTTATGAACACAAAAAGGATATAGATCAATACAATATTTTTGCAAAAAAAGGAGTGAATCTTCGTCAAACAATCTCATGTTTAAAGCAAGATAAATTACATACAGAATGTAAAACCCATAACAATTCACTCCATTATGATCTTGCTTTAGCCTGTATTACATCAGAATTAGATTTGAACTCTTCAATATTTTTATTGAAAAAATATGTTTCTAAATATAATCTTATTGATAGAGCCCCTCTCGAAATGGCGCATTATCAATTGGCTCAGTTGTATTTAAAACAACAAAAAGGAGATGAGGCTCTACAACATTTGGAGGTTTCACTAAAATTGAACCCAAAATTTGATTTAGCAAAAAATGAGAAAAAGCGTATTTTAATGTCTATGACCAATTAAAATTTTGTGTACTCTGCGTATATTTACCTTATTAAAATAAATCTTTATGAATGTTCATTTTATAGCTATTGGTGGAGCAGCTATGCACAACTTGGCGCTGGCCTTGCATCAAAAAGGTATGCACGTTACAGGGAGTGACGATGTAATTTTTGAACCCTCAAAATCTAGATTAGATGCTCGTGGTTTGTTGCCAAATCAAATGGGTTGGTTTCCAGAAAAAATCACTTTATCTATAGATGCAATAATTTTGGGAATGCATGCAAAGGCCGATAACCCAGAGCTCATCAAAGCACAAGAACTGGGGCTAAATATTTATTCATATCCTGAATTTATTTTTGAGCAATCTAAAAACAAAACACGAGTTGTAATTGGCGGGAGTCACGGCAAAACAACCATTACTG
The DNA here is from genome assembly GCA_965662485.1 of Flavobacteriaceae bacterium. Classification (GTDB taxonomy): domain Bacteria; phylum Bacteroidota; class Bacteroidia; order Flavobacteriales; family Flavobacteriaceae; genus UBA3537. The sequence continues at coordinate 13,456 of CBFIIL010000028.1, forward strand.
CAATGATTTTACATGTTTTGAATTATCATGAAAAGGCCGTTGATTACATGGTTGGAGCACAACTGGAGGGCTTTGATGTTATGGTTCAATTGACCGATGATAATGATTTTATTGTATTAGAAGGCGATGAATATTTAAGCTCTCCAATTGACCTTCGACCAAAGTTTCATCATTACAAACCAAACATTGCATTATTAAGTGGAATTGCTTGGGATCACATAAATGTTTTTCCAACCTTTGAAGACTACAAAAAACAATTTTCCATTTTTACAGACAGTATCATTGAGGGAGGGAGTATTTCGTATAATTCTGAGGATCAGAACGTTAAAGAAATAGTTGAGGCAAGTGAAAACCCAATTCGAAAGTTTTCATACGAAACACCACAACATACTATTGATAGTGGTGTTACTTATTTGGAAACCCCAGAAGGTCCTATGCCTTTAGAAATATTTGGTCAACATAATTTGAATAATTTGGCAGGAGCAAAATGGATTTGCCAGCATATGGGAATTGATGAATTAGATTTTTATGAAGCCATTGTAACTTTTACAGGTGCCGATAAACGTTTAGAAAAAATAGCTGAGCATCAAACTGCAGTAATTTTCAAGGATTTTGCTCATGCACCTAGTAAAGTGAAAGCCACAACTACTGCGGTAAAACATCAATATCCGCAACGGCGCTTGCTGGCGTGTTTGGAATTGCACACTTATAGTAGTCTTAACGAGAATTTTTTATCAGAATATGCTAATACATTAACATCCGCAGATGAGGCGGTGGTTTTTTATTCGCCTTCTGCATTAAAAATTAAACAATTAAAACCCATTAGTTCAGAACAAATTGCTAATGCTTTTCAGCATAAGAATTTGACAATTTATACAGACCCAATAGAGTTCCAAGAGTTTCTAAAAACACAAAACTACTCCAACACCTCATTGTTGCTTATGAGTTCCGGAAATTATGGTGGTTTGAATTTTGAAACCCTTCAAAATTTAATAATTTAATTTTTAATTTAAACACAATGCCCCAAAATTCTATAACAATTAAACAATGGTCGGAAGCCGACAAACCCAGAGAAAAACTTCGAGATAATGGTGCTCGTTTTTTGAGTGATGCCGAACTTTTGGCCATCATTATTGGCTCTGGCACACAGGATATGAACGCAGTAGATTTATCAAAAATTGTACTGTCTAATGTAAATTACAATTTAAATGGATTGGGAAAACTTACTTTATCTCAACTTACTCATTTTAAGGGAATTGGCGAAGCCAAAGCCATAAAAATTATGGCTACTATGGAGCTCGGCCGTCGCCATAAACTGGCTGCAGTTAAGCATCAAAATAAAGTCACTTCCAGCATATCGGTTTTCAATTTGATGCAGCCTTTGTTGGGTGCTTTAAATCATGAGGAATTTTGGGTACTGTATTTAAATAATTCCAATAAAATTGTAACCAAAATTCAATTAAGCAAAGGAGGTATTACAGCCACTGTTGTCGACGTGCGCTTGGTATTAAAAAAGGCCTTAGAAGTTGGTGCCATTTCTATAATATTGGTTCATAATCATCCTTCTGGGACGCTTCAACCTAGTCAATCTGATATCAATCTAACTAAAAAACTAAAAATAGCTGCCCAAACATTAGAGATAAAGGTGCTTGACCACATTATTGTCACAGAAAAAACTTATTTTAGTTTTACTGATGAAAAAATGCTTTAATGCTACTCATTTATACACCAAAAATTACCAGTAGACTCAAATTTGTTTTTAAACAAATTTGCACCCGTATTTTGGGTATACCAATAGATTTTACATCTGTTATTGAAGTTTTTATAGCACATTCTGGACCAAAAATGTCTTACGGTGCTCAGCCTCTAGGTTCAGAATTTTTTATAAAAAGTAATGGTTTGCTGTTTGAACAAGGACTTTCGGATGTAGAAATTAGTGTTCAAAAATGGGAAAATACCAAGTGTTTTTTTTATGTTGGAGAAAAAAGTAGTTTACCATTCGATATTTTTTCTGCCGCATTTTTTTTATTGAGTCGATACGAAGAGTACTTACCTCATGTAAAAGATGAATACGGCCGATTTACTAAAGAACATAGCATAGCTTATCAACATAAATTTTTACATCAACCCGTTGTAGATTTGTGGGCCTATAAATTAAAAGCAGCACTTGAAGACTATTTTCCTGAAATTACTTTTCAAAAAAGATCATTTAATATCCATCCAATTATAGATATACCGATGGCCTATTTTTTTAAAAATAAAGGTCTTTTGCGTACTATTGGTGGTTTCTTTTCTGATATTACACAGTTAAAATTTAGGAATTTTTATGACCGTTTCCTTGTTCTTTTTGGATTAAAGAAAGATCCCTACAACACTTTTAATTATATTATAAATCGCCAAAAAAAATCAAAACAAAAATTTGATGTTTTCTTTTTGGTAGGAGATTATTCAACTTATGACAAGAGTGTCAATTTGAACAAAAAAGAGTTTGTAACTCATATTAAGTCCATAAGAGATTATTGTAATGTAGGTTTAAAGTCCTCTTTTTTAGCACTGGACGATTTTGAAAAATTAAAAGAAGAAAAAAATCGTTTGGACGCTGTTATAAATTCTCATACGACCAAAGCTCGGGCCTCTTTCTCAAAGGTTAATCTCCCAACAACCTATCGCCATTATGTCGATTTAGAAATTCAATCTGATTTTTCTATGGGTTATCCAGATACGATTGGTTTCAGAGCAGGAACTTGTACGCCTTTTTTGTTTTATGATTTAGACTTTGAAGTACAAACCCCACTGATGATACATCCTTACCAATTGATGGATTTTTCACTCTTAAATTATACGTCTTTATTAGACAAAAAAGAAACGCTAATTCGAGCCATTCAAGAAGTTAAAAATGTTAACGGAACATTTACTCCAATATTTCATAACTATACTTTTAGTGGATGGGATCGTTGGACCGATTTTAAAACTTTATTTAATATTATTTTAGATTCTCCACATGATGTATCAACATAAAAAACATTTATTTTTTGACTTGGATCACACGCTTTGGGATTTTGATAAAAACTCAGCTTTGACTTTTGATAAAATCTTTAATATTAATAATATCCAAGTGGAATTAGAGGAGTTTTTAAAGGTTTATATGCCTATAAATTTGGCCTATTGGAAATTGTATCGTGAAGAAAAAATAGACAAAAACAGTTTGCGTTTTGCACGACTGAAAGATGCTTTTGATGCACTTGAAATTCAAATGAGTACGCGCCTGATTTATAAACTATCAGATGAATATATTACTTTTCTTTCAACTTTTAATCATCTTTTTGAGGGAACAATTCAAATTTTAGATTACTTAAAACCCAATTACACTCTTCATATAATTACCAATGGATTTAAAGAAGTACAGCATGGGAAACTGAACAAATCAGGAATTGCACATTATTTTGAAACGGTAACCAATTCTGAGATGGTTGGGGTAAAAAAACCAAACCCAAAAATATTTAAACACGCTTTATCTGTGGCCAAAGCCTCGCCTGACGAAAGCCTTATGATTGGTGATAATCTTGAAGCGGATATTTTAGGTGCGATAAATTTTGGAATTGATGCGCTGTGTTTTAATTATCACAAAGATTCTATTCCTCAACATATTGATAGCATTGACGAACTTTTAGAGCTTAAACTTTATCTGTAGTTTTAAAATAATAATTATATTGATGTAAAATTTAGAACAACATGAAATATTTATCACCCTTATTTGTTTTCTTTTTGATACTTTCTCAATATGCAGTTTTTTGTCAAAATGACATTAATAATTATAAATATGTTTCCGTGCCAGACCGATTTGATTTTTTAAATTCTGCAGATCAATACCAAGTCAATTCACTAACAAAATTTCTATTAAAGAAAAATGGATTTTTGGTTCTAGACACATCTTCTAACTATCCAGAAGATCTTGTAAATAATCGTTGTTTGTTGTTGAATATCAATGTAGAAAAGCTAAAAGGATTTTTAAATACCAAACTTGAAGTTCAATTTAGAAACTGTAAAAATGAACTTGTTTTTAAATCAGCTATTGGAACTTCCAAATTGAAAGATTTCAAGAAAGGATATCATGCAGCACTTAGAGCAGCATTTGAATCTGTTGCTGAGCTGAACTATAGTTATAAAACACCTATTTCAGCTAAAGCCATTGAGAAAATACCTGTGCCAACCCCTGTTGAGGTCATAACACCGCCTGCGCCACCAAAAGTTGCTACAACATCTTCTGTTCCATCAGTACCACCAACTCCAGATGATGTTACAAAAGATATTTCTAAGGTTAAAATAACTCCAACAGATTATGGTTTTAAAGTCATTGATAAGTCAACTTCTACGATTTTACACACACTTCATGCTACTATTTACGATGGTGTTTTTCTTATAGACAATCTACCAGGGATTGTTTATAAACGTGGTAATCAATGGGTTAGAGAATTTGTTGTCAATCAAAAAATTGTGATTGAACCTCTGTTAAAATAAATCATTAGTAATCGTATTTATCTTTCCAACGCTGCTTCAAAAATTCTTTTTGTGCATGTTCACGAGAATTATTTCCTGGCCTATAGAATTTTGAATTTTCTAGACCTTCAGGCATAAATTCTTGAGCAACAAAATTATGTTCGTAGTTGTGAGCATATTTATAGTCTTCACCATACCCAAGAGTTTTCATAAGTTCAGTGGGTGCATTTCGTAAATCTAGAGGGACACTAAGATTTCCTGTGTTTTTTACAGCATCTAAAGCGTGGTTAATGGCCATGTAGGCGGCATTACTTTTTGGAGAACATGCCATATAAGTAGCACATTGGCTAAGTGTGATTCGTGCTTCTGGCATCCCAATAGAGGCCACTGCCTGCATTGTGGAATTGGCCATAACAAGTGCTGTAGGGTTTGCATTTCCAATATCTTCACTAGCCAAAATTAAAAGGCGTCTTGCAATAAATTTCACATCTTCACCGCCTTCTAGCATACGGGCAAGCCAATATACAGCCGCATTGGGATCGCTACCTCGAATAGATTTTATAAAAGCCGAAACAATATCATAATGTTGTTCCCCAGTTTTGTCGTATAGAACCAAATTGTTTTGCACTTTTTCGGTTACTAATTTGTTTGTTATTTCAATTTTATCGGAGGTGTCAGCGTTGATAATTAGCTCAAAAATATTGAGTAATTTTCGTGCATCTCCCCCCGAAAGTCGAATTAATGCATCAGTTTCTTTTAGTTTTATTTTTTTTGTTGATAAGACTTCATCATTTGTAATGGCGCGCTGCAATAAGGTTTCTAAATCTTTTTTCCCAAAAGGGTTTAAAGTGTATACTTGACAACGAGAGAGTAGGGCAGAAATGACTTCAAAACTAGGATTTTCTGTGGTTGCACCAATGAGTGTTACCCATCCTTTTTCTACAGCTTGAAGCAGTGAATCTTGTTGTGATTTACTAAAACGATGAATTTCATCAATAAATAAAATAGGATTTTTGGTAGTAAAAAGTCCTCCACTTTGTTTGGCTTTTTCAATAACCTCTCGAACATCTTTTACCCCCGAATTAATGGCACTTAGAGTGTAAAAAGGCCGATCGGATTCTTTAGCAATAATGGTCGCTAGAGTCGTTTTTCCAATTCCTGGAGGCCCCCACAAAATCATGGAGGGGATAAGTCCTTGTTTCAAACCTTGTGTGAGTGCGCCTTGCGGTCCCACCAAATGTTGCTGACTAATATAGTCCGATAATGAATTTGGACGCAAACGTTCGGCAAGTGGTGTGTTCATATTACAAATTAAATCATTTTTTTAAGTTATTTCAACTTTTGTATTTTTATGTTTATGAAATCTGAATCATCATTTCGATTTACCACTGGCGTTTTGGGCTATCCAATTCTATTTGTTCTTCTCATTTGGATTGTTTTTTGGGCAGAATTGCGTTTTGGTATACAATTTAAATATTTAGGCATTTATCCGCGTACAATAGAAGGATTGATAGGGATAGTTTTTAGTCCTTTAGTGCATGGTTCTTTATCGCATTTATATCACAATAGTATACCTTTATTTATTCTTTCCATGGCTTTATTTTATTTCTATAGACCACTAGCGTGGAAATTAATTTTTGTTGGAATTCTCCTCTCAGGATTTTTAACATGGTGTATTGGCACCTCTGCTTATCATATCGGTGCGAGTGGGCTAATTTATGTTTTAATGAGTTTTTTGTTATTTAAAGGGCTTTTTTCCAAACATTTTCGACTCATTGCACTATCGCTTGTTGTGGTTTTTCTTTATGGTGGGATGCTATGGTATATTTTTCCTATAAGAGAAAAAATGTCTTGGGAAGGACATTTATCAGGGTTTATTGTTGGGTTGATGTTTGCTTTACTATTTAAAACAGCTGTAGCTCAACCAGAACAATTTGAATGGGAACAATCAAATTTTGATCCTTCCGATGATCCATTTTTACAACAGTTTGATGCTGATGGAAATTTTATTGATCTTCCAAAACCTGAACATGATTCGGAATTGTATATAAACTATACTTATAAAGAAGAGGAATGACGTTGTCGTACAACCTCATACAGAAAAGCACCACAAGCCACAGAAACATTTAGTGAGGCAATACTACCATACATTGGAAGTTTTGCTTTGGCATCAACAAGTTTTAGAACAGAGGTGGAGACCCCTTTGCCCTCCGAGCCCATCACAATTGCTGTTGCTGATTGAAAATCAATATCATAAAGCATATGATCTGTTTTTTCTGTTGCAGCAACAACTTGTATTTCTGACGCTTGAAAATAAAAAATAGCATCTTTAATATGATCGACTTTACATATTGGGATATTAAAAACTGCTCCAGCACTTGTTTTTATGGTGTCACCATTGATGGGAGCAGACCCGCTTTTTTGAATAATGATACCATCAACTCCTGTACATTCTGCTGTTCTAATAATGGCGCCAAAGTTTCGAACATCACTCAATTGGTCGAGAATTAAATATAACGGATTTTCTTTTGTTTCTTTTACTACAGAGACTAATGCATCTAGTTCATAGAAAGAAATAGGAGCAATT
>CBFIIL010000029.1:0-20044 GCA_965662485.1 Flavobacteriaceae bacterium
TCTTTAAGTGTACTCATAGAGGATAATATTGTGATTGGTTATTTAAATTTTTCAAGGCCAAAGATACATATTTCAAAAGAGTGGATAAAATGGTATTTTGTATGAAAATTTGAACGATAAATTTCATTGATGAATGGTTATAAATCACTTCATTTGAATTAATTAAATTATATTTGTTAGATGACTTTTGAAGATATCATTGGGCAAAATCACCTAAAATCTTACTTGCAGAAAAATATTCTTTCTGGACGTGTTCCACATGCTCAACTTTTTGTTGGCAAAGATGGCTTGGGTGCATTACCTATGGCGGTTGCATATGCCTCTTTTTTGATCCAAAATGAAAACCCTAATCAAAAAGTTAATGCTTTAGAAAATCCGGACATCCACTTCTTTTTTCCAGTGGTAAAGAAAGAACATTCGAGCTCAGTTTTTATTTCAAAAGACTACTTAAAAGAGTGGAGGGAATTTATAAAAAGTAATCCCTATGGTAGCTTAAATGATTGGTACAGTTTTATCGGGGCAGGGAACAAGCAAGGGGTAATCGCTGTTGATGAAGCTCAGGCCATCATCAAAACCCTAGCTATGAAATCTTTCGGAAGTGGAAATAAAATATTGATTATATGGCATGCAGAAAAAATGACGGTCGCGTGTGCCAATAAGCTTTTAAAATGGTTTGAAGAACCCAATCAAAAAACTAGTATTATTTTGATTACCGAACAAGAAGATTCGCTTTTAAAAACTATTCAATCGCGATGTCAATCCATTCATATGAACCCCCTTTCTGAATCACAGATTATTAATGCTTTGGTGAAATATAAAGGTATAGATGAGGTTGCGGCAAAAAGAATAGCACAACGAGCTGAAGGTAATTTAGATAGTGCCAATAAATTGATCAATCAAGAAGAAAACACTATTCAATTTGAAACATTATTTATAGATTGGGTTAGAACTGCTTTTCAGGCAAAAACAAATAAAAAATCTATAAACAAGCTTATGTCTTGGAGCGAGACTGTGGCAAAACTAGGTAGAGAAATGGAAAAACAATTTTTGTCCTATGGTTTAGATTTCTTCCGACAAGCCCTAATGGTCAATTATGGAGCAAGCGGATTGGTGCATTTAGAAATTAGCGACAAGAGCTTTTCGTTAAAAAAATTTTCTAGGTTTATTGATGCACAAAATATTGAAAAGATTTGTAATGAAATAGAAAGTGCTATTTACCACATTGAGCGAAATGCCAATGGAAAAATTGTGCTTACCGATTTATCCATAAAGCTAACACGACTACTTCACCAAAAAGCATAAACATTATTTTTTAAAATAAATTATAGTTAAAATCTATTATTAATTATATTTATAATATTTTTTATCTATTAAAAAGGAGGCTGTTTTAGCCATTTATAGAGATGATTCTTAAAATTGGCTGGATTTGCTCAGGGCAAAACAAAAAAGTGTGTAGCGAGGCTTAAATTAACTTTCTTTGTGTTTTAGAACATAAATTAATGAAGAATACTCTCCTGTGCGTTTTGCTTTAAAGTTTGAAATAAAGCCAACCCATAATGCATTTAGTGGTTTCATTTTTCCATATTTATATTTTGTAGACAAAAGGGCTACATAGTATGCGTCAAATCGCATAGGGTGGATAGCTTCAAGCTCAAAGCCAAGTCCCGAAAAGAGTTGAGATATTGAATCTTGTGAAAAATGCCATAAGTGTCTGGGTACATCATACGCTGCCCAATACTCACGATAATACTGCGCATCATAGCTTTTATAATTTGGGACTGCCACAACCAATCTTCCGTCTTCAGTCAAAAGTTGTTTGAATTTCCTCATATAAATTTCCGGGTTTTGGAGGTGCTCCAAAACGTGCCAAAGTGATATGATTGAAAAAGTCTTGGTCTCAAGTTGATCAATGTAATCATTATCAAAGATTGAGTTTGGTAAAATATAATTAGCCGCTTTTCGAGCATTTTCTGAGGCTTCTATACCAATACTTTTCCAGCCAGACTTTATTGTGGCTCTAACAAAATACCCGACGCCTGCGCCAAAATCAAGAAGTGTTTTGTCTTTGACAGGTAGTTTGGACAATAATTTAATTTTAGAGCTTAATGTATAGTTTCTTACAATAAAATAAATCCAGTCAAAAAGATTACGTTTTTGAGTTACATGAGAAATATATTGTTTGCTTTTATAATATGATGAAAGCCTGTCTGCTTTGGGCTGGGGTATTGTTACCAACATGTCTGACTCAATGTTGTAAAACAATTTAAAGCTTTCTCCGGTAACAGAAAAGTCTTTGGTGTTTAGAAATAATTTATTGCTTTTTTTCATATGTTCCACGTGGAACAAAAATATAAAATATACTGATTAACGACCCAAAAACACTAATAAAACAGAAATATCATTTGGAGATACGCCGCTAATTCTAGAAGCTTGAGCGACAGTTACGGGCTGAATTGCACTTAACTTTTCACGCCCTTCATAACTCATAGATTTAACTTTAGAGTAATCAAATTCCTTTGGAATTTTCACATACTCTAACCGGATTAACTTGTCAGCATTATTTTTTTCTTTCTGAATGTAGCCAGAATATTTAATTTGAATTTCTGCTTGTTCTATAACCTCATCATCCAATTTTTTTGTGTTAACGTAAGTCTCTACTGCTTCAAATTTTCTTACGTCATTAATTGTAATATTTGGCCTTGAGAATATTTTAAACATCTTGTCAGATTGCTTAATAGGTGAAGACCCCTTTGACTCCAATACCGGATTTGCTTCTTCTGGCTTAACGCTTTGTTTTTTAAAAAAAGAAATGAAATCGTTCGATTGTTTAAGTTTAAACTCCATCCGTTTTAAACGTTCATCGCTGGCAATTCCTAGTTCGTGACCTTTTGGCGTTAATCGTAAATCTGCATTATCTTGCCTCAAAAGTGTTCTGTATTCTGCCCTAGAAGTAAACATCCTGTAAGGCTCTTCCGTTCCTTTTGTGATTAAATCATCAACAAGAACGCCAATATAAGCCTCATCTCTTCTAAGTATAAATGCATCTTTTTCTTGAACTTTTAAACTTGCATTAATTCCTGCCATAAGCCCCTGTGAGGCCGCCTCTTCATAACCAGTGGTGCCATTAATTTGCCCCGCAAAAAACAAGCCGCTAACTAGTTTTGTTTCCAAAGAATGGGTTAGCTGAGTAGGAGGGAAGTAGTCGTACTCAATGGCGTAACCCGGTCTAAAAAACCTAACATTTTCAAACCCTTTTACTGCTTTTAAAGCTTTATATTGAACATCCTCTGGAAGTGAAGTTGAAAATCCATTGATATAATATTCAACGGTATTCCATCCTTCTGGCTCAACAAAAATTTGGTGTCGTTCTTTTTCAGAAAATCGGTTAATTTTGTCTTCGATTGAAGGGCAATATCTCGGACCAATACTTTGTATTCTTCCATTGAACATTGGTGAGCGATCAAACCCATCTCTTAATAAGTCATGAACTTCAAGACTTGTGTGCGTCATGTGACAGGAGCGTTGATTCTGCAAGGGTGCAGTAGTGTTCAAATAAGAAAATTTTTGCGGCTTTAAGTCTCCTGGTTGCTCTATCATTTTGGAGAAATCAAGAGAGCGTCCGTCTACCCTTGGTGGTGTGCCGGTTTTCATTCTCCCGGAATCAAACCCTATATCTATGAGTTGTTCTGTTATTCCTGTTGCAGCCTTTTCTCCAGCTCTTCCTCCACCAAAATTTTTATCCCCAATATGAATAAGTCCATTAAGAAAAGTGCCGTTTGTAAGAACAACTGTTTTTGACTTAATTTCCAAACCCAATGATGTTTTTATCCCAACCACTTTTTCTCCTTGCAGTAAAAGGCCGACAACCATTTCTTGATAAAAGTCTAAATTTTTTGTTTGTTCCAATAGCATTCTCCAATCCTCTGCAAAGCGCATTCTATCGCTTTGAACACGTGGGCTCCACATCGCTGGGCCTTTGGATTTGTTTAGCATTTTAAATTGAATCGCGGAAGTGTCACTTACAATTCCGCTATAACCACCAAGAGCATCAATTTCACGTACGATTTGCCCTTTTGCTATTCCACCCATAGCAGGATTACAAGACATCTGTGCAATATTTTGCAAATTCATGGTAATTAAGAGGGTTCTGCTTCCCATATTAGCAGCAGCAGCAGCAGCCTCACTCCCGGCATGCCCCCCGCCAACAACAATAACATCATAAATACCTTCAAACATCCTTAGAAACTAATTATGTTCCACGTGGAACAATTTTGTGCAAATATACGCTTATATGTTTAAATTCAACTGCGAAAGGTAAAGGTCCTCCTTGCTTCGCATTTCTTCTTTTTCTTCGATTGTACTGTCCTTATAACCACAAAGATGTAGTACTCCATGAGCCATTACGCGACTAAGTTCATTGATGGAGCTTACCTTATGAATTAAGGCATTGTCTTGAACACGGTCAATGGAAATACAAATATCTGAGTATATTTGACGCCCAACGTTGTAATCAAATGTAATGATGTCGGTCAAAGTATCGTGGTTCAAAAACTCAACATTTAATTTATGGAGATGATCGTCATCACAGAATAAAAAATTTAACTCTCCCTCATTGTAACCCTCTTGTTCTATGATCGATTGTAACCAGGTTTTTAATTGAGCCTCTGATGGTAAATTGAAAAGTGTTGTGTTGTTAAAATTAATCATTTTTAATATTGAAATAGTCCTGAACTTTTTTCTTCATGTTTTGGCGCAAAGGTAATGCCTTTCGGTTTAAAATCTCTTCTGTTCCGAAAAGCTGTTTTATTTCCTCTTCAGTCATGGTATTTGACTTTGAAAACCTTTTCTTATTTGTTCTTGATTGTCTTTTGGGTGACATCCCTTTTTTTAGCAATGCATCTTCAAGTTTAAGAAATTCATATTTTAAAGCATTCATTTTTTCTAACGAATTCTTAGTAACTCCTTGATTTACAATAAGTTGCTCTAATTTTTCAAGAGAGTCTAAAGTAGATTTACCCTCGTCCAAAAGACCTTCTTTTTTTAATATCTTTTCAAGGTTCTGCCTTAATTCTAGTTGCTGTTTGTACAATTGAAACAACGCCTCGCTCGACTCTTCAGGGTCAAAATATTGATCTGTTTCTGATTGACCTTCTGATGGTGATGATCTGTCAGATTTATTCCCTGTCGATTCTCCTGAGTGTAAACCTTCTTTCTTACCATTTTCTCCTGACTGTGCTGAGCTGTCTTGGTCACTTTTTTCACTAGGCTTTTGCGAACCCTCCTTATTTCCATTCATCATTTCCTGAGCTTGCTTTTGTAAATCTTCTTGGCTCATAATAATATCTGGTAATTGCATATCGCCTTGACCTTGTCCCGGATTAGGCTGCATTTGCATTTCAAGATTAGTTAACACATCGCTGAGCATATTTGCAAGATTATTAGTAGAAGTCACCGTATACTGCTGTGCTGATTTGGCTTCATAAGCTCTACCTTCTGAAAGAGTGCTCAAAGTTTTATCGATATTATAATATACGCCCGATATTTCATCATTAATTTGTTGTGAAATCATAGGTTGACGCAAAGAAACAACAAACAAACTATCATCAATATGTTCAAAATGAGTCCTTAGATTCTTTTGAGCTTTAATGATTTTAACGGATACGGTCTGCTTTATAAGGTCTTCTTGTTCAAAAGAAAAAATAAGAAGATTGTCAAGTATCTGCCTTAGCATTTCGATATCTTCTGTTAGCTGCATCGATGAGCCGTCAGACATGCTTTGAGCCATTTGAGCGGCAAGCTGTTTCATTTTTTGAGCCGCTTTCTTTTGGGCTTTGCTGGCCTTTTTTAATGAGTTTTTGTTTTTTTCTGTCAGTTTTGATTTTTCTGATTCTTCTAAGTTGGCTTTGGCTTCGTTTTGATCGGTCTGTATGGATAGCTCTTCTTGTTTTGTGTCAGGAAAGTCAAAAGGTTTGCTTAACGAATTATTTTGCTTTCTAAGCTCTTCTAATTCTTTTGAAATGTCATTGAAATTTTGGTTTAGTTTGGACTGATCTTCACTTTTGTTGTTTTTTGATTTTTCGGCTTGTTTAGTTTGCTCTTGACTAAGGTCCTCTAGTTTACTTTTAAGTTGCTCTGATTTTTTTGAAACATAATAGCGTTTTGTAAGTTCAAGCATTTGTTCTAAACTTTTCTGCTTATTCTTACTTTGTTGCCCTAATTTCTGTAATTTATCTAAGAGCTCTTCTTGCTTCATTTGTTTTGCCAACTCTTCAAGCTCTTCTACTGTTTTCTCGTTTTCCTCTAAACGTTTGTTTTGCTCCTCTATGCGTTCAGACAAGTTCTTTTTAAAAGTGTCAGGAGTTTCATCTGGGAACTGTTCTAATGTTTTTTTCATTTGTTCATTAAAACGTTTTATCATTTCGTCCTGTTTCTTTTGCCGATTTATGATATCTTGTGTTTTTTCCTGATCATTATAATTTAGACGCTCTTTTTGAAGTTGTTGCTTTGTAAAATCATCAACTAATTCCTGTTGCTTTTCAAATGTATTAAATGTGTTTTCTAAATCGTCAACCAATTCTTTTTGTTCGTTGAGTTGTTTCTCTTTAAGAGCGTTTTCACTTTTTGACAGGAATGTAAAAATCTTGGATCTTGATTTGTTTGGGCCAAGAAAAGGGTCATTATCTATAACCTCAAAAAACAATTCATATGATGTGTCGGACAATAGATCCAGTCCTACAGGAAATTGATAGGTAAAATCAAACGTTTCATTGAAACTTATTGTTTTTATAATTTTTAAATTCGCTTTGTCTACAGGGTAATAGTGTAATTGTAGTGATGATATTCCATAATCGTCACTGATTTGTCCATAAAAATAAAGCTCTTCTTCAATTGAATTTCCAACACGTTGTTGAACATCAATAACTGGCGGGCGGTCCTTTATAATTTGAGCTTCGTAGGAAAGTGTTTCGAAATTTTTTAATTGATCATTATTTGTATTAATGTCATACAACAAGTCGGTAAAAACCTGTTTTGATAATGTAAATTTATTGTCGTATTTGTTAAAATATAAAACAGAATTTTGATTGAAAAAAGTAATAGTATCGGTAGATTTAGTTAAAAATTTCCAAGTCAATATGGTGCCTTCAGGGATGGAGATGTTTCCAAAACTAGAAAGAGACTGGTCTTTTAATTTTGTGTATGTAGGGTAATCGACTAATAAAGTTGAATTCAAAATTTTTGGTGCGCTCAAAACCTTCAATTCAAATAAATTTGAAATTACATTTCCTGATGAAACTTGAAACTGAATGTCTTTCTTTGGGTTTTGAAAATTAAATTGAAACCGCTGATCATTTATTCTTTTTAAAAAATAAGTTTGATCTTCAAAGGTAATTTTAAGCTGTTCTGGCACTACATTGCCCTCTACTTTAATGTCCAAGACAAAAGGTTGATTTTCAATAGTTTCTAAAGCGCTATTTGTTACAACAAATTGAAAAGGAGCTGGGGGTGTATAGGTTGTTTTATAGTCAACAACACGATTTAGGCTTTGCTTTAGGTTTGACTGACCGCCAGAAGCGTAAACAACACCAATAATGATTAGGGGTAAAGCGACGTGTTTCATATACTTTAAATTCTCTTTAAATTGTACCGCCTTTTTAAATGAAACACTGCCAAACTCTTCAGTCTTTTGTTGAATACTTGCAACAATAAGCTCTGATATTGGCAAAGTATTCAGCTGTATAACGTTCAATAATTTATCGCTTATTTCAGGAAAAAAATCGCCAATAATTTTTGCTGCTTCTTCGTCACTTATTCCAGAGCGGATTTTCAAATACTTAAATAATGGGACACATAGTAATTTGTAAAACAAAATCATTTCAAAAAAAACTAATGACCAAAAAACAATCATTCTTCCTGATGATGAAATCCAAAAAAAATGTTCGATAGAAACCCAAAAAAGAGCATACAATAACCCAATTCCAAAAAACAGTAAAGCGCCCTTTAAAAGAGCGCTCATATAATAGCGCTTAATAAATTGCTCTAGTTTAATTTTTATGTCAATAAAATGATTCAATACGCCTTTTTGTAGGGTATAAATCTACAATAATAATTGAGATGTTTAAAAGGGAATTGAAAGCAAAAAAACCAAAGCTGTTTTTGTTTGGGTGTTCGCTTAAGTGAGTATATCTTTGCATCAAGACTAAATTCAATGGAAAAATCTGTTCGCGTTCGTTTTGCGCCAAGCCCAACAGGGCCACTTCATATTGGTGGAGTTCGCACCGCTCTTTTTAATTACCTATTTGCAAAAAGACATAATGGCACTTTTGTTTTACGCATAGAAGACACCGATCAAAACCGCTATGTTGCTGGTGCGGAAAAATATATTATTGATGCACTTAATTGGTGTCAAATACCATTTGATGAAGGGCCAGGAAAAGAAGGTGATTTTGGGCCATACAAGCAAAGTGAAAGAAAAGAAATTTACAAAAAGTACATTGATGTCCTCATCAAAAAAGGAAAAGCCTACTACGCCTTTGATACGGCGGAGGATTTAGCGAAAGAAAGAAAAAATCACGAGGAAAAAGGCAAAACCTTTATTTACAACTGGCACAACAGAACAAGAGGAAGGCTTGTAAACTCTTTGGTTTTAACTGAGAATGAAACGAAAGAAAGAATAAAAAGTGGTGTGCCATATGCTGTGCGATTTTTGATGCCTCAGGACAAAACAATTCTAATGAACGACATTATTAGGGGGCAAATTAGTGTTGAGAGCAATACGCTAGACGACAAAGTACTCTTCAAGTCTGATGGTATGCCCACATATCATTTAGCAAATATTGTAGACGATCACTTAATGCAAATTTCTCATGTCGTAAGAGGAGAAGAATGGTTACCCTCTCTTGCACTTCACCATCAACTTTATGAGGCTTTTGAGTGGGAAGCGCCTCAATTTGCACACCTTCCTCTAATATTGAAACCAACAGGAAAAGGGAAGCTTAGCAAAAGAGATGGCGATAAGCTTGGATTTCCTGTTTTTCCTTTAGAATGGAAAGACGAAAACACACATGCTATGGGCTATAAAGAAAGTGGATATCTTTCTGAAGCAGTCATAAACTTTCTTGCCTTTTTGGGTTGGAATCCAGGAACTGAGCAAGAGCTTTTTAGTCTGAAAGACCTTATTCAAGCATTTGATTTAAATCAAGTTAATAAATCAGGGGCGCGTTTTGATCCTGATAAAATAAAATGGTACAATCATGCTTATATTCAAGAATCTCAAAATGCAGAACTAGCAAAACAGCTCATAGCGGTCGACAAGACATTAAAAACTTTTGATTTAAATTATATTGAACTTGTTATCGGCCTCATAAAAGAGCGAGCACAACTTGTTCCTGAACTTTTACGACTTGGAAAATATTTCTTTAAGGCACCAAATGAGTATGATGAGAAAGCATTAAAAAAAGCGTGGAAAGAGGGCTCTGCAGAACTTTTGTCCGAGCTTGTTCATGTAATTGACAACGCAAATGATGAGACTGCAAATACCTTAAAAACCGATGTTTCTAATTGGATAAAAGAAAAAGAAGTTGGATTTGGAAAGGTAATGATGCCTCTAAGAGTCTCACTTGTTGGAGCCTTGGAAGGTGTCGATGTGTTTGATATTATTTTTTTCATAGGAAAAGAAGAAGCAATACGGCGAATAAATAGACTTATTGAGCATCAATAAACCATAAGACTATCTGGTCTTATAAATTTACTTACTTTTGTTCTCTTAAAGCCAGGAACAAAACTGAATGAAAAACATAAGAAACTTTTGTATCATTGCGCACATTGACCACGGAAAAAGTACCTTGGCAGATCGTCTTTTGGACTTTACAGGAGCTGTAACTGAGCGAGAAAAACAAAATCAACTCCTCGATAATATGGATCTTGAGCGCGAACGTGGGATTACAATTAAATCTCATGCCATTCAAATGGAATATGAATACAAAGGCGAACACTATATATTGAACCTTATTGACACTCCTGGCCATGTTGATTTTAGCTATGAAGTATCCCGTTCAATTGCAGCCTGTGAAGGCGCATTATTAGTTGTTGATGCCGCTCAAAGCATTCAAGCCCAAACCATTTCAAACTTATATCTTGCTTTAGAAAATGACTTAGAAATCATTCCTGTTTTAAACAAGGTTGACCTGCCAAGCGCCAACCCCGAAGAGGTTACTGATGATATTGTAGATCTTTTAGGGTGTGATGCCGAAGAAGTAATCCCTGCAAGTGCTAAAACTGGTCTTGGTATTGAGTCTATTCTAGAGGCAGTTATAAATACTATTCCTGCGCCAAAAGGAGATCCTGAAGCACCACTTCAAGCCTTAGTGTTTGATTCTGTTTACAATTCTTTTAGAGGGGTTGAAACTTATTTTAAGGTGGTTAATGGGAGTATTAAAAAAAATCAATCTGTAAAGTTTATTGCCACAGGCAAAACATATGGTGCAGACGAAGTTGGAACACTAAACTTAACACAAACGCCCAAAAAAGAAATCAAAGCGGGTGATGTTGGATATCTAATTACTGGAATTAAGGATGCCCGCGAAGTGAAAGTTGGAGACACTATAACAGATGCTAAAAACCCCACTCAAGAGGCAGTGGACGGATTTGAAGATGTAAAACCAATGGTATTTGCAGGAATATACCCTGTTGATACTGAAGAATATGAGGAGCTTAGAGCCTCTATGGAGAAGCTGCAATTGAATGATGCGTCGCTTGTCTTTCAAGCCGAGAGCTCGGCAGCTTTAGGGTTTGGTTTTCGTTGTGGTTTTCTTGGAATGCTTCACCTAGAAATTATTCAAGAAAGGTTAGAACGAGAGTTTAATATGACGGTTATCACAACAGTGCCAAACGTATCTTATCATGCTTTCACCAGAAAAAACCCAGATGAAATAATATTACTAAACAATCCGTCTGACCTACCCGACCCATCCACTTTAGATCGCATTGAAGAGCCATACATTAAGGCAACAATCATCACCAAGTCAGATTTTGTAGGAAATGTGATGTCTTTGTGTATAGAAAAAAGAGGTCAAATCACAAATCAAACATACCTTACCACCCAACGTGTTGAATTATCTTTTGATATGCCTTTGGCAGAAATTGTATTTGATTTTTATGATCGCCTAAAAACAGTGTCTAAAGGTTATGCCTCTTTTGATTATAGCCCTATAGGAATGCGTGAATCAAAATTGGTTCGTGTTGATGTTCTTCTCAATGGCCAGTCTGTTGATGCGCTTTCTGCACTTATACATTTAGATAATGCCCAAAAAATTGGTCGTAAGATGTGTGGTAAACTTAGAGAGTTGATTCCTAGACAACAATTTGATATTCCTATTCAAGCGGCTATTGGGGCTAAAATTATTTCAAGAGAGACTGTAAAGGCCGTTCGAAAAGATGTAACCGCCAAATGTTATGGTGGTGATATTTCGAGAAAACGCAAGCTTTTGGAAAATCAAAAGAAAGGTAAAAAAAGAATGCGTCAAGTAGGTAGTGTAGAAATCCCACAAGAAGCATTTATGGCTGTTCTTAAGCTAAACGATTAAAAGGCTCTAAATAGAATCAACCTTATCAACACTTTTGATAGAATTGGCGTGACTCTAGTTTAGAAAATCCAACAGAACCAGTACAGTTCTGTTTTTCAAGTTCATATAAATAAGGACTCCTATCTTTATAAATAATTACAGATATTTAGTATTTTAGCTTAGTGGGGTAATGTGTTTTACATTCAACGCTTTTAAAAGATGGAAAACAAACCAAAAAAAGGTCTTCAAGGGCTAATTGAAAACTGGCAAGGCGATTTGGTCGCTGCTTTAAGTGTAGCGCTTATTGCTTTACCTTTGTCATTAGGAATTGCTTTAGCAGCTGGGGCGCCTGCTATGGCGGGTATTTTCTCGGCGATTGTCGGGGGTGTAGTGACGACATTTTACAGAGGCGGGCATATTTCTGTTAACGGCCCAGCGAAAGGAGTTATTGGTGTAATTCTTTTAGGCATCGTTCTTATGGATGATGGGACAGGACAGGCGTTTAATTACGTACTGGCTGCTGTAGTTATGTCAGGAACTATTCAAGTCTTGTTAGGAGTCTTAAAGCTAGGCAGACTGGCAGATATTTTTCACAGCACTGTAATTCATGGTATTCTAGCGGCAATTGGTATAATTATTTTTGCAAAACAGATCCATGTTGCAATGGGAACGTACTCTGATGATTCAAGTATTGTACAAAACCTCGTTGATGCTTTCATATTACTACCACAAGCCAATCCTTTTGTTATTGTTATTTCCTTAGCAGGTTTGTTATTGTTATTGTTTCATTCTAAAACAAGTAATAAAGTTTTTAGCCTTTTACCTGGCCCAATTTGGGTTATAGCGCTTTCGGTTCCATTTGTATATTTATTTAATTTCTTTGAGCTTCATAATCTTTCTCTGTTTGGTAACTCTTATGAAGTTGGGCCGAGTTTATTATTAGATATTCCAGACTCCATTATGGATTCCATTATGCACCCTAACTTTAGTAAAATCAACACCATCGAGTTTTGGACTACGGTTTTTTCTATCTTAATAATTACGAGCATTGAATCGCTTGCTATTGCAAAAGCTGTGGATAAAATCGATCCGTATAAAAGAAAAACAGATTTAAATAAAGACCTTACTGGTATTGGTTTAAGCACAGTGGCGGCTGGCTTAATTGGTGGCCTCCCTATTATTGCAGTGATTATTAGAAGTACTGTTAACATTCACAATGGTGCTAAGACAAAATGGTCAAACATGTATCAAGGGCTGTTGCTGTTAGTTTTTATTGTCATATTGGGGCCAGTATTAAGACAGGTTCCTCTCTGTGCTTTTGCAATTCTATTGGTTTATACAGGGTTTAAACTCGCTTCTCCTGCGGTCTTCAAGCAAGCCTATAATCAAGGGCCTGAGCAACTAGTGTTTTTTGTTGGAACAATGGTTTTGACACTTTACACCAATTTGTTGGTTGGTTTAGTAGGAGGGTTATTGTTAGTATTAATTACCCACATGCTACTAGCTAATTTATCCATTACTCAGTTTTTTAAAATGGTATATTTCTCTAATCATAAATTAACAAAAATATCAGAACAAGGCTTCGATTTAAAAATTAAAGGTGTTGCAAATTTTCTCGGAGTCTTAAGAATAGATAAGCTTGTTTCCCAAATTCCTTTTGGGGCAAGCGTAAATATTGATATGTCAGAAACAAGACTAGTAGGAATCACATACATGGATTATCTTGTTGAATTTCTAAAATCTCACAGGGCTGGTGGGGGCAAGGCTTTTATAACAGGGCTGGACTCGCATGTTTCTTACTCAACGTATAATAGGGCGTTAAAAATTAGTTTAAATAGTTCGGCAGCTAAACTATCGCAAAGACAAATAAGATTAAAAAATTTAGCTACTGAAAACAATTATAGATATAATAGTCAAGTTGTATGGGACACAACTTACTTAAAAACTTTTAAGTTTTTTGAAATCAGACCTATTGAGCGCAAGTACAACTGTCTTAAAAGTTCTTTTGACGACTTCAATGCATCATGGGAGATTTGTGACGTCACATTCAACGAGGGGCAGGCCTTTACTGCCGAAACATTTAATACAACAGTAATGGTGTTAAAATTAAACAATAAAATTCCATCGTTTTCGATGGAAAAAGAAGGTGTTCTAGGGATAATATTTGATAAAGTAATGTCATTCAAAGGTTACAAGAACATTGACTTTGAAACATATCCAGATTTTTCTAAAAAATTTCTGCTTCATGGAAATGATGAATCAGAAATTCGTGAATTTTTTACAGAAGAAATTATTCGTTTTTTCGAAAACAATCCTCTTTTTAATATAGAAAGCAATGGCGAAGCGCTCTTCATTTTTAATAAAATTAAACTGGCACGAACCGATGAGACTATTGCTTTTATAGATTTTGGTAAGGAACTAACTGGGCTTTTTTATTCTAAAAAACCATGATGCTTTACGCATTAAATACAGGTCATTTCAAGCTTGACGGTGGGGCTATGTTTGGCGTCGTTCCAAAATCCATTTGGTCCAAAACAAACCCTGCAGACCAAAACAACATGATTGATATTGCTGCGCGTTGTTTGCTTATTGAAAACGGCAATCGTTTAATCTTAGTTGATACAGGGATGGGTAACAAACAAACGGATAAATTTTTTAATTACTATTATCGTTGGGGAGAACAGGGTATAGAGCAAGCTTTAGCCAAACATGGATTTCATAAAGACGATATCACCGATGTTTTCTTTACACATTTACATTTCGATCATTGTGGCGGTGGCGTCGAGTGGAATACAAATAAAACAGGATATCAACTCGCATTCAAAAATGCAACATATTGGAGCAATAAAGAGCATTGGTCTTGGGCGAAAACACCAAATAAACGCGAGAAAGCATCTTTTCTGATGGAGAACATTGAGCCTATTGAGCAATCTGGAAACCTTAAATACTTGAACTGTCCGAAAGAAAATATATTAAAAAACTCTCCTCTTGAGTTTGATGTTTTTTTTGCGGATGGGCACACCGAAAAGCAAATGATTCCAATGATAAAATACAAAGGTAAAACCTTGTGCTTTATGGCTGATTTGTTGCCAACTGCAGGACATGTTTCGTTGCCTTTTATTATGGGATACGACACCCGCCCTTTGCTTACTCTACAAGAAAAAGAGGTTTTTCTTAACCTCGCTGCAAGTCAAAATTATTATTTATTTTTGGAGCATGATGCCAGAAATGAAATCATAACTGTCAAGCACACAGAAAAAGGTGTAAGACTAGATAAAACCCATTCTTTTAACTCTATATTCTAAACACTATGAAAAACTTAACCTTAAGTTCCTCTTTAAAACACCTAGCTTTTGCGGGTACATTTGTATTGGCTAGCTGTGGTTCCACAGCGCCGATTCTCTCTACGCCTATTGAAAATATTGATCAAACCCCCACAAAATTTACTGAACTTACAGAAATTGAAAAAAAAGGTTGGAGCCATTTTGACTTAAAAAAAGACACCATACCTGGAGTTAGCTTAAATCTAGCCTATGAACAACTTGTAAAACCCAACAGCAAAACCGTTGTTGTTGCAGTAATAGATTCAGGCATAGATATTACACACGAAGACCTAAAAAATAATATATGGATTAATGAAGACGAAATTCCAAACAACGGAATTGACGACGACAAAAATGGTTATGTTGATGATGTTAATGGTTGGAATTTTCTTGGAGAAGCCGACAATGAACAGCTAGAATTTGTACGTCTTTTAGCAAGTAAGAACACTTCTCACCCAAGGTACAATGAAGCTCAAGAAAAATATAATAAGGAAAGAAAAAAATATACTGAACTAAAACAACAGTACAGCTCAATATTAGAGCAAATCAACACTGCAGAAAGAGCAATTCTGAATTACCTCAAAAAAGAATCTTTTACAAAAGAGGATGTATATAATATAAATACTAAAGACCAATCATTGGTGCGTAACGTAAGCATCATAAAACAATCCTACGGTTTTGGCTACGACACTATTGGGGGTTTAAAAAAGGACCTCAATAGAGATCTAAAATCTTTTAACGAGCGTCTTGACTACAACCTGAACATTGATTTTGATGGCCGATCTTTTGTAAATGATGACCCAAATGATTTGAATGATAGAAACTATGGAAATAATAATGTTATGCCAAAAAAAGGTCGAAGCCATGGAACGCATGTGTCTGGAATTATTGCGGCTACAAGAAACAATGGAATTGGGATTAACGGTGCTGCCAACAATGTAAAAATAATGGCAATTAGAAATACACCCAATGGTGACGAATATGACAAAGATGTAGCTTTGGGGGTGTATTATGCTGTTGACAATGGTGCTAAGGTTATAAATATGAGTTTTGGAAAAGGTTTTTCAAACCACAGTGATTGGGTTAGAGATGCTATTGCATATGCAGCAAAAAATAATGTTTTAATAGTTGCTGCTGCGGGTAATGATGGAAATAATTCAGATCAAATTGAAAATTACCCTAACGACCAAATTGGCACTGGTGCAGAAATCTCTGATACCTTTTTAAGGGTTGGTGCAACCACAAACGATTACAGCTCTAGTTTGGTTGCTGGCTTTTCTAATTATGGGAAAAGCAGTGTAGATGTTTTTGCTCCTGGTACAGAAATATACTCTACTTATCCAAAAAACGACTATGAGTTTGCTCAAGGGACGTCTATGGCTTCTCCGTTAGTTGCAGGTGTGGCGGCGCTATTATTTTCTCAATATCCAAATTTGAGTGCTGCACAAGTAAAAACATTATTAATGGAGTCTGGACTTCCAATACAAAAAAAAGTAATTCTTGGAAACGGTTCTTCTGTAGAGTTCAATAGGCTTTGTAAATCTGGAAAATTGGTTAACGCATACAACGCCCTAATAATGGCATCTAAATTATCAAAATAATATGGAAATAAAAAGAATATTAACTGCTCTCATGCTTTGTAGTGCGTCATTATTGTTTAGTCAGAGAAATACTAGTGGATACTGGCAACAACATGTAGATTATACTATGGAAGTTAAAATGGATGTTGAAACTTTTAATTACTCTGGAACCCAACAATTAATCTATACGAACAATTCTCCTGACTCACTAAAAAAAGTGTTTTTTCACCTATATTTTAATGCCTTTCAACCTGGTAGTGAAATGGACGTACGCTCCAGAACTATTGCTGATCCTGATAGCAGAGTAATGAACAGAATTCAAAATCTGGCTCCTAAAGATCAAGGGTTTTTAAATGTTTTAAACTTAACTCAAGATGGAGAAAAACTAAAAACAACGCTTTCTGGAACTATTTTAGAAGTTGAACTAAAAAATCCTATTTTATCTGGGGAACAAACAACTTTTAAGATGAATTTTGAGGGACAAGTTCCTTTGAATGTTAGACGTTCTGGAAAGAACAGTTCTGAAGGCGTTGTACTTTCTATGGCACAGTGGTATCCAAAATTAGCAGAGTATGACTTTGAAGGTTGGCACGCAGACCCTTATATCGGCCGTGAATTTCATGGGGTTTGGGGTAACTTTGACTTAAAACTTACAATTGACAACAGCTACGTGGTTGGTGGGACTGGATATTTACAAAATGAAAAGGATATAAAAATTGTTCCTATAACCAAAAAGAAAAAAAGAAAGAAAACAAACACTTGGCATTTTATTGCACCAAATGTTCATGACTTTACGTGGGCTGCTGATCCCGATTATATTCATGATAAATTACAAATAGAAAATGGACCAATGCTTCATTTTTATTACAAAAGCACTTTGGGTGAGGACTATCAAAAACGTTGGCGTGATTTGCAACCCATTACAGCAAAACTCATGGCATTTTTTAATAAAAATATTGGGGTTTATCCATACAAACAATACTCTGTAATTCAAGGAGGAGATGGCGGCATGGAATACGGTATGTGTACACTAATTACGGGGGAGCGAAGCTTTGAAAGTTTGGTTGGAGTTACCTCACATGAATTGGCGCATACATGGTTTCAATTTTTGATGGCAACAAACGAAGGAAGCCATCCTTGGATGGATGAAGGTTTTACAGAGTACATTTGCACAATGGCAGAGGTTGATGTGATGAATATTGATGAAGAAAAATATTTTGAAAGAGCTTATAAGCGCTATGTTCGATATGCATTGAGTGGTTTTGAACAACCACAAAGCACACATGCAGATCGCTATGAATATAATGCTGCTTACGGCACCTCTTCTTACGTAAAGGGTGCTATTTTCTTAAGACAACTAAAATATATTATTGGGGAAAAAGCTTTTAAAAAAACACTCCTCGAGTATTTTGATTCTTGGGCTTTTAAGCATCCAACGCCTAATGATTTTATTCGTTGTGCGGAGAAAGCATCGGGTTTAGAATTGGACTGGTATCTTACAGATTGGACGAAAACTGATAATGTTATAGATTATGGAATAAAATCAGTAGAGAAAAAAGAACAAAACACTGAAATTATAATTGAAAGAATAGGATTGGTTCCAATGCCTACAGAGCTAGAAATAGAATATACTGATGGCGAAATTATAAAATATTATATCCCATTACAAATGATGCGTGGAGAAAAACCTACAGACGAAACCACAATTATACTAAAAGACTGGGCATGGGCATATCCAACCTATTCATTTTTGTTGAACAATAATAAAGATGTAAAAAAAATAACCCTTGACCCCGAACTAAAAGTTGCTGATATTAACCTCGACAATAATAGCTTGGTTTTAGAAAAAGAGTGAAAAGATTAAAAGGAAAAAAGGAAATTGAGGTTTTATTTGAAGAAGGAAATTCTATCAATGTGTTTCCTTTTAGGCTTATTTTTCTTCGGAATTATGAAACAGCAATTGGTGTGTCTGTGGGAAAAAAGAACTTTAGATTGGCAGTTCATAGAAATAGAATAAAGCGACAGATGAGAGCGTCTGTAAAAAAATATTTTTGGCCAATACTAAACGAATCCACAAATAACTATACACTCATGTTAATTTACATAAGTAAGGAGAAGCCTGATTGGAACCAAATGGTAGATAAAATCAAAATAGTTTCAGAAAAGTTTAAAAAAAGGGATTTATGAGTAAAAATAAGATAGGACTCTCATTATTTTCTGTTGCATTGGCATTTACTCTTGTGGGGTTTCGTTTTGATTTCTTTGAAATTGCAAAACAAATAGAAATTTATAATACTCTTTTTAAAGAGGTTAACATGAGCTATGTAGACAAAACCAACCCTGCAGAGCTTATGGAAAAAGGTGTAAATCACATGCTCTCTAACCTTGACCCATACACCATATATAGTAGTGAACAAGACGTTGAGAATGCAAAAATTTATCGTTCTGGTCTTTATGTGGGTATTGGAGCAACAGTAAAAATTATAGATAAGAAATTAATTATTGATGAGCCTTTAAAAGAATTTTCTGCAGATAAGGCTGGTTTAAAATCAGGTGATGAAATAATTAAAATTAATGGAACTTTATTATCAGAATCTTTTGAACAAGCTGAGATTTTATTGAAAGGTAAGAAAAATTCAAAAGTCAATATAACTTATAAAAGAGGTCTAGAAGAAAAAGAAGTAGAATTAATTCGTAGTGAAAAAAAACCAAAAGCCGTTCCATTATATAAATTGTTGGATAATCAAATCGGTTATATAGCATTAGACCGCTTTTCGAGAACATCCACTCAAGAGGTAGAATCGGCACTAAAATTTTTACTAATAGATGAGGCAAAAGGATTAATTCTTGATTTAAGAAACAATCCAGGGGGACTACTTCAAGAAGCAGTAAAAATAGTAAATCTGTTTGTGAAAAAAGACCAGCTTGTTGTTTCTACAAGGTCTAATATTGAACAATATAACAACCAATTTTTTACACAACGCCAGCCAATTAGCGAAGACATTCCTATTATAGTACTGGTTAATGAAAAAAGTGCATCAGCCAGTGAAATTGTTGCAGGTGCTCTTCAAGATTTAGATCGTGCTATAATTGTTGGTAAAAGAAGTTTTGGAAAAGGTCTTGTACAACAACCCAAGCCGCTACCTTACGGAGCTCAAATTAAAGTTACTATTTCTCGTTATTTTATTCCCTCAGGACGATGCATACAGGCATTAAATTACGGTGAGCGGTCTATTACAGGAGAAGCAAAAAAAATAAAGGAAAAGAAAGCGTTTAAAACAAAAAAAGGAAGAATAGTTTATGATGGGGGTGGTATAAAACCGGATGTTATAATAGGAAAAAGAGATGCGTTTAATTTGATTTCCGCTTTGGAAAAAGAAAATTTAATATTCAACTTTGTTAATGATTATTGTAGAAAAAATAAAGTAGATAATTTATCAGATTTTGATTTAAACCCCATTGTTTTTAAAGATTTTAAGGCATTTTGTTTGTCAGAGAATTTTTCATTGGGAACAAACACAGAAGATGCTTTAGAAAACCTATTTGATTACAGTAAAGAGGAAAATTTAGAAAGTTTACA
>CBFIIL010000030.1:0-19025 GCA_965662485.1 Flavobacteriaceae bacterium
ATTTTTGGCTCAATTCCGATTTTATCGAAGGAAATTTCAAACATAAAAAAAGGAGAACCAATTCCTGTGAATCAATTCTCCGATTGCGTGACCTCGGCAGGATTCAAACCTGCAACCTCTTGAGCCGTAATCAAGTGCACTATTCAGTTATGCTACGAGGCCAATTATAAGGTTGCAAATATAACTTAATAATTTTTTACGCAAAAGAATTTTTGTTCAAATTCAAAAAACTTAAATTTGTATAAAATTATACAGCTATGATTATCGAACAAATCTACACCAACTGTCTTGCCCAAGGCGCATATTATATTGAGTCCGACGGTGAAGCAGCAATTATTGACCCCCTTAGAGAACCTCAACCCTATATTGAAAGGGCGCAAAAAAATGGTGCTCAAATCAAATTTATATTTGAAACTCACATACATGCAGATTTTGTATCTGGACATGTTGATTTGGCTAAAAAAACTGGAGCAACTATTGTTTTTGGCCCAAATGCAAAAACAACATTCAATTGCTATAATGCTTCCGATAACGAAGAATTCAAGATTGGAAATATCATTATAAAAGTTCTGCATACACCTGGTCATACACTAGAATCGGTCACTTATTTATTGATTGATGAAAATGGTAAAAATCATGCAGTATTTACAGGCGACACATTATTTTTAGGAGATGTTGGCCGACCAGATTTAGCTATAAAATCTGATTTGACCGAAAAAGATTTGGCTGGAATGCTTTTTGAATCTTTACGTTCAAAAATTATGACATTAAATGATGATGTGATTGTGTATCCTGCTCATGGTGCAGGCTCTGCTTGTGGAAAAAATCTCAGTAAAGCAACTGTTGGAACCATTGGAGAACAAAAACAATCAAACTATGCCCTAAGATCTGAAATGAGTAAAGAAGAATTTGTAAAAGAAGTATTGGAAGGGATAAGCCCACCTCCACAATATTTTGCAAAAAATGCACTTCTAAACAAAACAGGGTATTCAGATTTAGACCAAGTGCTTGACTCTGGAAATACACCACTTTCAGTCGATTTATTTGAAGAGCTTGCTGAAAACAATAATACACTCATCTTGGATGTAAGAACACAACAAGAATTTGTAAAAAATCATATTCCAGGATCAATTTTTATAGGTTTAAATGGTGGATTTGCGCCATGGGTTGGAGCACTTATTGCAGATATTACTCAGCCTATATTACTGGTTGTTCCTGAAGGAAAATCAGAAGAAGCAGTCACTCGTCTTGCTCGTGTTGGATATGATAACACTCTTGGATATCTAGATGATGGAATTGAGTCATGGATAAAAGCTGGAAAAAAAACAGATCAAATTACTTCTATCTCTGCAAATGAGTTTGAACAACACTCAAACAATGAAACTGTTAATGTTTTGGATGTCAGAAAAAATGGTGAGTACCAATCTATGCATCTAAAAGGTGATAACATTCAGCATTTTGCTTTAGATTATATCAACAAGCAACTTGATTTAATTAGTTCAGATAAAAAATACTACATTCACTGTGCGGGTGGCTACAGGTCTGTAATTGCTGCATCAATACTAAAAGCAAATGGCTTTCATAACATCGTAGATATTGCAGGCGGATTTGCCGCATTGAAAAATACAAATTTGGAAGTCAGCGACTACGTTTGTCCCTCGACGCTGTAATTTAAATTATTTCGGCACTTAAGCCCGCTTGTAATAATTTTGAGCAGCGTGGCTTTAAGTCGTCGTATGGCCCTGTTTTTACAGTGCATTTACCTTTGTAGTGTACCAATAACGAGCATTGTTCAGCCTGTTCGAAGGTATGATTACAAGCATCTACCAATGTTTGAATCACATGGTCAAAAGTGTTTACATCATCATTGAACAAAACAATTTCGTTGAATTTTCCATGATCTTCTGTTGGTGAAACAACCTCCTTAATTTTTTCTTTTGTAGCCATTAGTTGATTTTAAATTTTAAAGCGACCCAGTCATTTTTTGAAATTTGTGCCTCTAAATTCAAACTGTAATCTGCACAAACGTCTTGAATCATGGGAATATCATTTTTATAAAAACCACTTAAAAATAATAAACCATTTGGATTTAAACAACTTGCATAGATAGGAATATCTTTAATGAGAATATTTCTATTGATGTTTGCAAAAATGATATCGAATTTTTTTGCTTTTAAAATACTTGCATCACCTTTTAAAACTTTGATATTATGACACGAATTTCGTTCAATATTTTCAATGCTGTTCAAATAGCACCACTCATCAATATCAATGGCTTCAATGTTAGAAGCTTCTTTCATTTCGGCTAAAATTGCCAAAACTCCTGTTCCACAACCCATATCCAAAACTGTTTTATTTTGAATATCAGAGTCAAGAATAAATTGAATCATCATGTGTGTAGTTTCATGATGTCCGGTGCCAAAACTCATTTTGGGTTCTATGATGATATCATATTGTGCAGAACTTTTACTATGAAAAGGAGCTCGAACTGCACAACGGTTATCGACCAAAATGGGATGAAAATTTTCTTCCCATTTGGCATTCCAATTGACTTGCTCGATGTCTTCGAACTTGTATTGAATTGAAAATGAATCGTTTTTTAATATCTGTATATCCTCCAACATGGTTGAAAGAAATTCATTTTTTTGGATGTATGCTGTAACTCCTTTAGGTGTTTCAATAAAACTTTCAAATCCAACATAACCAAGCTCTGCAATAAGGATTTCTACGCCAGGAATCTGAGGTTCTACCTCAAAATAATATGCAATATAAGTAGAGGTGTCCACTTATTTTAAAATGAATGTATGATGGCGTTAAACATTTCTACGTCCAAAGCTGCACCACCTATAAGACCGCCATCAACATCTGGTTTTGAGAAAATTTCTTTGGCATTTGCAGGCTTTACACTACCCCCATAGAGAATTGAAACACTATTGGCAAGTGTTGTTGAATACTGATCTTCGAGTGTTTTTCTAATAAAGGCATGCATGTCTTGTGCTTGTTCTGGAGTTGCTGTTTCACCCGTTCCAATAGCCCAAACGGGCTCATAAGCTAGTACAATTTGGTTCCAAGAAGACTCTGGCAAATGGAACAATGCATTTTTAATTTGACTTGCCACAACTTCATTTTCTTTTCCAGCTTTTCGGTCTGTAAGTTCTTCTCCAAAACAGAAAATAACACGTATGTCATTCGCCAAAGCAGCATCTACTTTTTTGGCAAGTAATTCGTCAGATTCATTAAAATAGGCACGGCGTTCACTATGTCCTAAAATAACAGTGTTTACACCAATGCTTTTTAGCATTGCAGCGCTTATTTCTCCTGTATATGCTCCACTTTTAGCAAAGTGCATATTTTGTGCTGCTACGGCTATTGAACTCCCTTTTAAGGTGTGACATGCAGCCAATAAGTTGGTAAATGGAGGTGCAATAATTACATCTGTAGTTGAATGTTGATGTGTTTCTAAAAGTTTTGAAACTAGTATTTCTGAATCTACATAGTCTTTGTTCATTTTCCAATTTCCTGCAACAATTTGTTTTCTCATTTTAAGTGTTTTCTTAGATTTTTGTCTTTAGTTTTTATCGCTTTGTAGACTACAATTTTCCCTTCTGGATTAACAATCAAATACCGAGGAATCCAATCCAAGTCTAAAAAAGTCCCCATAGCACCTTTCCAACCCGATTGCATAAAGTAATGTTCGCCTTGTAAATTATATGTTTGTATTCCTTTTTTCCATGCACCCAAAGATTTGTCTAAAGACAAAAACACAAAGCTCATGCCTGGAAACTCTTTTTGAAGTTCTTTAACCTTTGGTAGACTTTTCCTACAATCCTTACACCATGACGCCCAAACATCAATAAATATAGTTTGCCCCTTGTGCTGTTCCAAAATAGCACTAAAAGGCACAACGTTTTCGTCTAAAGTTATGAATTCATCGTTTAGAGCAGCTTCAGAAAATGTAGTTATCTTATCCGACTGGCAATTAAGCAATGTACTTCCGAGTAAAAAGGAAAAAAGTAGTTTTTTCATTTAGTTTAATTTTATCTTAGGATCTAAATAGGCATATATAATATCAACGACAATATTTAGAATGACAAAAATAGTGGCAATTATTAAAACAGACCCCATAATTACGGGTAAATCTAAAGTATTTAACGCATTTACAATTTCTTTTCCGAGACCATTCCAACCAAAAACATATTCTACAAAAACTGCGCCTGCCAATAATGATGCAAACCAACCTGAAATTGCTGTTACAACAGGACTCATTGCATTCTTTAGAGCATGTTTCAAGAGTACTTGTTTTGCACTCAACCCTTTAGCTTCAGCCGTTTTGATAAATTCCTGATTGAATACTTCGAGCAAAGAATTCCGCATCAACTGCGAAACAACAGCAAGCGGACGAATCCCCAAAACAATGGACGGAAGTATTAAATTTTGAAACTGCAAAGCACTATATTCTCCATAATCATCTAATTCGTACAAATTTCCTGTCATTTCTAACCCTGTAAATTCATGCCATAAAAATCCAAACAACCAGGCGAAGATAATCGCGCTAAAAAAAGAAGGTAAGCTCATCCCAAGAGTACTAATGATCAGGACAAGTTTATCAACCCAATGATCTTTATACAAGGCCGAAATTATACCTAGAAAAACTCCTAATAATAATGCAATTATAATAGAAGTGCTCGCCAGAATAATTGTATTAGGTAGCGTGTCTTTTAGAATTTCTGAAACATTTTTTCCTTGTCGTGTAAATGACGTTCTTAAATAAGGGGTTTTAAAGACAATAGACTTATTTTGAGTTTTGAAAAGTAAAATATGATTGTAACTTTTAGAGAAAAGGTGTGTGTAATGCTCCTCTTTGTTGGAATGAAATGAAAGGGGGGACAAATCATTTAAATAATATAAATACTGAGTAAAAACAGGTTGGTCAAACCCATATTTTTGTTGAACTATTTTTAATTGAGCAGCATCCTCGTTCTGTCCAAGCATCATGCGGGCGGGGTCGCCAGGAAGGATATTAAATAGAAAAAAAATAACAGTAATTACACCAAAGAGTGTGATGCAGGTGTTGACTATTTTTTTTACAATGTAATTGCCCAAATTTTATAATTCTAAATTCTCAATATCGTTCCAGTGAACTTTTTGTTGAACCGTTCCTTTTTCGAGCTGTAGAGCACCAGGATTGGATCGTACTACAGTTTTTAAAGCTTTTTCATCACAAATGAAAAATTCAAATCTAAGGTCGTATTCTTGCTTAATTCTATTCTTGACATCATCTCCAGAAGCACTTAATCCAATAACGGTATAGCCTTTTTGAAGTGCTTCATCAGAAATTGCTTTTAATTTCAAAAGCCCCTCTTTTTCAGCAGTTTCTAAATTATAAGAAACAAGCATCAATAAACGCTCTGCATTGAGGTAATATTCTGTAAAGTCTTCGTCTTGGGATTCAATTGAAAAATCTAATATAGAAGGTTGAAAACCTTCTTCAACAATTCTTGTTTCTACACCAACATAAGTGCCCTTAACATTTGGGTATGAACCATCTGTTACAATGGTTTGTTGTTCTCCATCAACATCAAAAGTCCATGTAAATTCTTGAACTGCTTTTGGTGCATCGGGTGGTGTGCTCATATTTTCAAGGAGATTATCTCCAATTTTATAAGCTCTAAAATCTATACTTGGAAGGTGCATCAGCACATGATATCCAAATGCTAAACTTAAAATTAAACTCAATGCAGCAATGCTATTGGTTACAATTGGGTTGAAAAATGGTGAGATATACTTTCTACCAAAAAAGATGATAAGAATAAGCGCAAGCAAGACAACATCTTTTGTAAAACTCTCCCAAGGGGTTAATTTTAGAGCATCCCCAAAGCATCCACAGTCTTTCACTTTATCAAAATAAGCGGAATAGAACGTTAAAAATGTGAAGAATACAATCATCAACAAAAGACTCCAAAGTGTGAATTTTGGTTTATAACCAATCAACAAAAACACCCCTAAGACAACTTCAAAAACGACAACAAAAACAGAAATTGCTAGTGCATAGGGCTCTAAAAAAGGAAGATTTAGTACCTCTGCACTAAAATATTCTTGAAGTTTGTAGGAAAACCCAAGAGGGTCATTGAGTTTGATAAAGCCAGAAATTATAAATAGTATTCCAACAAATATTCTAGAAATTTGGGTTAAGATTTTCATTATTTTTCGTTTAGGTGAATGAGCGCAAAAATGGCATAATTAATCATATCTTGATAGTTGGCATCAATTCCCTCGCTTACAAGAGTTTGGCCTGCATTATCTTCAATTTGTTTTACACGCAATAGTTTTTGAAGGATTAAATCTGTAAGGGAACTTACTCGCATATCGCGCCAAGCTTCGCCATAATCATGATTTTTATCCATCATCAATTGTTTGGTTTGAGCAACTTTAGAATCATAGTCTGCCATGGTTTCTGCAAATGACAAATCGGGCTGTTCTACTACCCCACGATCAATTTGAATCAATGCCATGACGCAATAATTGATGATTCCAATAAATTCGCTTGCTGCCCCTTCGTCAACACGTTGGGTTTTGTTTTGTTGCAATCCACGTATGCGTTGTGCTTTAATAAATATTTGATCCGTAAGTGAAGGAAGTCTTAGAATACGCCATGCACAACCATAGTCTTTCATTTTTTTTGAAAACAAATCTCTACAACTTGAAACAATTGCATCGTATTCTTTTGATGTATTTTGCATAAAATGGATTGAATTTTCCGTAAATTTCGCTTAAAAATTTCAAACCATCAAAATTTATGGTTTAAACTTTACATAGGTAATGAAATCAGAAAAAAACAATAAAAATTTAAGTCTCAACTGCAAAGGACAGCTCATAGACTTGAGCACACCAAAAGTCATGGGGATTTTAAATATCACTCCAGATTCCTTTTATGACGGAGGTCAATTTAAAGACTCTAAAAGTATTTTAGTACAAACTGAAAAACTTATTTCTGAAGGGGCAACATTCGTTGATATTGGCGCGTACAGTTCTCGCCCAGGCGCAGATTTTGTTTCTGAAAACGAAGAACTACACAGAATTATTCCTGTTGTAGAACTCATACTCAAACATTTCCCAAAGACTTTAATTTCTATAGATAGTTTTCGCGCAAATGTTATACGTGAATGTGTAAATGCTGGTGCTGTCATTTCAAATGATATTTCTGCGGGGCATTTGGATCACCAGATGATGAAAACTATTGGCGAATTAGGAATTCCTTATATCATGATGCATATGAAAGGAACTCCACAAACCATGCAAAACCTTACCGATTACGATCATCTTGTTACTGAAATTTTTAACTATTTTTCAGAGCGGATAAACCTTGCAAAGCAGCATGATATTATAGATATTGTTATTGATCCTGGATTTGGTTTTGCAAAAACAGTATCTCAAAATTATGAACTGCTTGGAAAATTGGAGTTTTTCCAAAACCTCAACTGTCCTATGCTTTGTGGTGTTTCAAGAAAATCAATGATATATAAAACTTTAAATTGTCTACCAAAAGAAGCTTTAAATGGAACTACAGCCTTAAATATGGTGTCGCTGATGAATGGCGCCAATATTCTTCGAGTACACGATGTAAAAGAAGCTATGGAATGTATCAAGTTGTTCAATCAGCTCTAATGGTTTCTATAATATTAGTATCTTTATTCAAAATTTTAAGTTTTAGTGGAAATTTTTAAAGACCTATTGAATTTTAATATTCTTGATGCTATTGATATCTTTTTAGTGGCACTTTTACTTTATTATGTGTACAAACTCATACGAGGAACTGTAGCCATAAATATTTTTATTGGTATAGTGATATTTTATCTTTTTTTCCTGCTAGTTGACGCACTTCAGATGCGAATGCTTTCTACAATTCTTGGGGGATTTATGAGCGTTGGTATTATTGCACTTATTGTAGTCTTTCAACCTGAAATAAGAAAGTTTTTGTTAATGATTGGTTCTACAAACTTTGGCAAAAAAAGTGGGATTTTATCACAATTTAAATTTTTGTCAAATACTGTTAGTGGGAATGCTACAAATGCAGACACCATTGTTGATGCTTGTGTAAAAATGGGAAGCACAAAGACGGGCGCACTACTAGTTCTTGAACGTAACAACAACTTAGATTTTTTGGTTGAAACTGGTGATGAAATGAATATTAAAGTAACTCAACCTATTTTAGAAAGTATCTTTTTTAAAAATAGCCCCCTTCATGATGGGGCGATTATCATCGCCAATAATGTCATTAAAGCCACACGCGTTATTTTGCCTGTAACCAACAAAAAAGATATCCCCAATCGTTTTGGCCTTCGTCATAGAGCAGCTATCGGAATTACCGAAAAAACAGATGCTATTGCAGTTGTCGTAAGTGAAGAATCAGGACAAATTTCATATGTAAATAATGGCGAGTTTGTACTCTTTAGCAACACTCAAGAACTGAAAGAAAAACTTAAGACAGACCTAGCTTAATTCTTTTTGCTTTAAAAATTGAGCTTCATACAACCCACGATAGACACCATTTTTGTTTTTTAAAAGTGATTCGTGCTTACCAAATTCCACAATTTCACCTTTATTCATGACAATAATTTTATCAGCATTTTGAATTGTAGCCAACCTATGTGCAATAATTATAGATGTTCTCCCTTTAGTAATTTTGCGTGTTGCGTCTTGAATCAATTGTTCTGAATAAGTGTCAATAGAAGCAGTGGCTTCATCTAGGATCAATAGCTTCGGGTTGATGATATAGGCCCTTAAAAAAGAAATCAATTGGCGCTGTCCAACAGAAAGCATTGTACCACGCTCCTTAACATCATATTGATATCCACCGGGCAATGTCATTATAAAATCATGAATTCCAATTTCTTTGGCAGCGGTTTCAACTTCTTTAAGAGTGTATTTTGGGTTGCCTAATGTGATGTTATATAAAATGGTATCAGCAAATAAAAATACGTCTTGAAGTACCACGGCTACATTTTTCCTCAAAGACTTTAATGAAAAAGATGTAATTGGTGTTTCATCATATAGAATAGCTCCAGAATTAATATCGTAAAAACGGTTAAGAAGATTGATTATCGTTGTTTTTCCAGCTCCTGTAGACCCTACAAGTGCAACTGTTTGACCAGGTTTTGCTTGAAATGAAATGTTTTTCAAAACGGGTTCATTATCAACATAGGAAAAACATACATTTTTAAATTCAATATCACCTGTGAAATTTGTTAATTGTTGAGCACCAAAATCATCTATATTGGACTCAGTATCTAAAATTTTAAACACTCGGTCTGCAGCAACCATTCCCATTTGAAGCGTATTAAACTTATTGGCAATCTGATGCAAGGGTCTAAAAATCATAGGAACCATCATGATAAATGCGGCCAAATCACCAACGGTTGCTGTTTGTTCAAAAATAACGTTAAGTCCTCCAATCCAAATCACAGTTCCAAGAGTGATAGACGATAATAATTCGGCGATGGGAAAGAATACAGAATTGTACCACACCGTTTTTATCCATCCTTTTTTATGACGTTCATTAATTTCCTTAAAACTATGATATTCAATCGTTTCACGAGCAAAGAGTTGGACTATTTTCATTCCCGTTAGACGTTCTTGTACAAAAGAGTTCAAATTTGAAACTTCATTTCGCACCTCTTCAAAGGCCTTTTTCATGTGCTTTTGAAAAATTTTAGTCGCGATTAAAACGATGGGTAGCGTACAAAATACAATGATACTCAAATGCCAGTTCATATAAACCATAACTGACCCTACAACAAGCATTTTTAAAATATCGCTAAAAATCATAAAAAGCCCTTCGCCAAAAATATCGGCAATACGCTCCATATCAGTAACCGTTCTTGTCAATAAAACCCCAACAGAAGAGTTATCAAAATATTTCATTTTAAAGCCCAATATCTGCTTAAATAATTTGACTCTAATATCGCGAACAACAGATTGCCCAAGCCAACTCGCATAATAAATAAAAAAGAGGTTGCAAATAACTTCTAAAAACAGTAAAATAAGCATCCAAATGATGTATTTCAAAAATCCAGACTGAACTTGTTGTTCGATATTTTGATCCATTGCAAGTTGCAACACTTTTGGACGTAGAGCACCAAAAATTGCTAAACCAAAAACTGTAATAAGTGCAAAAATAAAGACAATATAATAGCGTTTTGTATAGCCCAAAAGACGGCCAAACAAATGTGCATCGAAGGCTATATTTTTGTTCTTTTTAGACATGAAAAATGGAATTAGGATAAATTATTTCACTCAAATACAAACCTTTAGCCGGGGCTGATGCGCCTGCATTTGAACGGTCTTTAGATTGAATAATTTTGTGAAACTCTTCCAGCGATGTTTTATAATTTCCAACATCGAGTAGTGTTCCGACAATGGCACGTACCATATTTCTCAAAAAGCGATCGGCGCTTATTTTAAATACTAATGTGTTTTTTTCTTTAGTCCAGTAGGCTTCGGAAATGGAACAAATGTGTGTTTTTACGTCTGAGTGTGCTCTGGAAAAGCATTGAAAATCCGAATAGTTCAAAAGTAGTTTTGAGGCCTTATTCATCAGATCGAAGTCTAAATTTTTATTGTAATAGTAAGCACCATCAACATTAAAAACATCTTTTACTGTAGATATTTTGTAAAAATATGTTCTTTGAGTAGCATCAAATCTTGCATGAGCATCATTTTTCACTTGTTGAATGTAATGTACTGCTATATCTTTCGGTAAAAAAGAATTCAATTTATAAGTTAAATCATCTAAATCAAAAGAAGTATTAAAATCAAAATGAGCTACCATTTTTGCAGCATGTACACCAGTATCCGTTCGCCCAGCACCCATTGTAGTCATTGGGGTTTTTAGTAAAATAGATAGTGCTTTGTCCAAAACAGATTGTACTGTAATGGCATTGGGCTGTACTTGCCAACCATGATAATCTGTTCCATTATAAGAAAGTTCTATGAAATATCTCAAGCTAATTTGATACTTTTGTTACGGATCAACAAAGATAAGACTTTGAAGCTAAACCCTTTTGTATTTTAATGAATCCATGAAAAAAATACTATTACTTTCCGACACCCATGGATACATTGGGGATGAGATTTTAAAACATGTACAAAAAGCAGATGAAGTTTGGCATGCTGGAGATATTGGCGATTTAAAGGTTACAGATGCAATTAAAAAACTGAAACCTTTGCGTGCAGTATATGGCAACATTGATAATGCAAAGGCACGTCTAGAGTTTCCTCTACATCAAAAGTTTACACTAGAAGGCGTACGAGTTTGGATCACGCACATTGGAGGTTACCCAAATCGGTATTCAAAAATAGTCCGAGAAGATATTCAGCAACAAACCCCAGATTTATTTATCGCTGGACACTCACATATCTTAAAAGTGATGCACGACAAAAAACTAAATCTTTTGCACATGAATCCTGGTGCAGTTGGTATACATGGGTTTCATAAGGTTCGAACAATGCTTCGGTTTGAAGTTTCAAATGGGAAAATTCAACATTTAGAAGTCATTGAATTTGAAAGAAGAATACAAAAAAACCCTGACTAAGTCAGGGTTTTTTCTCGCACTAATACTACTAAGATAATAGGTTTATCTCAATCGATCTACTGATTTTACGAGTGCTTCATCCTTTTTAATGGCTTTATTGGCTAAAACCAATAATACGATAGAAATAACAGGAAGAATTAACCCAATACCTTTCTCTGCATTTTCAAATGCTCCAGGTAAATTAAGAAGTCGATATACAAACAATCCTAGTAAAATTAAGTTTAATATGATATTAAGACGGCAAACTACAAACTGAGTTTGTCGTGATTTAAATTGAAATACAGAAAAAACAGCCAAAATTGTAGAGGCCATAAATAAACTAAAATACTCTATAGAATCTATGGCATAATAGGATTCATTCGCATTTGTCCATAGGGGTAACAAAAAAGAGAGGACACCCGAACAGATAGATGCTAAAATAATATATACCGTTTGAATTCTTTGAAGCATTATTAGTTTTGAGGAATCAAATGTAGTAGTTTCTTTTTTATTATTTTAAATAATTTATTAAAAATATTGTTGTATAATTGCACTATATGAATACGAAAGTACTCTTATAGCTTTCACTGATTTTCACTTTATCAACAATTATTTCATTTTTAAATAATCCTCACAATATTTTGTTGCTTGCAACATAAAACCAATTTAAATATCATTAAATACTCAACAAATAATGTTTGAAATTTCACAATTAAAAGAAAAAAAACTCCCTGAATTACAGGAAATTGCAAAAAATTTAAATGTCCCAAAATTCAGAAGCTTAAAAAAATTAGACCTGATTTATCAAATTTTGGATGTTCAGGCGGCCAGCCCAATTACAGAAGTAAAGGAAGAGCCAAAAAGATCACAAAAACCAAAGCGTGAGCGCATCAATAAACCTGCTCAAAATCAGCAAAAAAACAGCAATACTGAACGCGCTCAAGAAAAAAATCAGAAAAACAACAACACTAAAAATTCGTCCAAAGACAACGAAAACGCAACTGCAAAAGAGCCGCATAATAAACCAAAACAGCAGAAGCAACAAAAACATAACAACGGACAAAACCACCAAAACAAAAACAATAGTAATAATAATAACCATCAACGCAAGGAAAATAACGGTAACAAAGACAACAGAAACCGCTATAAAGAACCCGATTTTGAATTTGATGCCATTATAGAAAGTGAAGGTGTTTTGGATGTCATGTCAGATGGGTACGGATTTTTGAGATCTTCAGATTATAACTATTTGTCATCTCCAGACGATATTTATGTATCTCAATCACAAATTCGTTTATTTGGATTAAAAAATGGAGATACAGTACTAGGGCATGTTCGCCCACCTAAAGAAGGTGAGAAATATTTCCCACTTATTCGAGTGAGCAAAATCAATGGATTAGACCCACAAGTGGTCCGCGACCGAGTAGCTTTTGAACACCTTACACCTCTTTTCCCACAAGAAAAATTCAATATTGCTGAAAAACAAAGTACCATTTCAACACGAATTATGGATTTGTTTTCACCCATTGGAAAAGGTCAACGTGGTATGATTGTATCGCAGCCAAAAACAGGAAAAACCATGCTTTTGAAAGATGTCGCGAATGCTATTGCTGCCAACCATCCAGAAGTATACCAAATGATTCTTCTCATTGATGAACGTCCTGAAGAAGTTACCGACATGCAACGAAATGTTCAAGGGGAAGTAATTGCTTCTACTTTTGATAAAGAAGCGCACGAACATGTTAAAATCGCCAATATTGTTTTGGAAAAAGCAAAACGATTGGTAGAATGTGGTTACGATGTGGTAATTCTTTTGGATTCTATTACACGATTGGCACGTGCCTACAACACCGTACAACCTGCCTCTGGAAAAATCTTAAGTGGTGGTGTTGATGCTAATGCATTACACAAACCAAAACGCTTTTTTGGAGCCGCTAGAAAAATTGAAAATGGGGGCTCACTATCCATTATTGCAACCGCACTAACAGAAACAGGTTCTAAAATGGATGAGGTGATTTTTGAAGAATTTAAAGGTACAGGAAACATGGAACTGCAGTTGGATCGTAAAATTTCAAATCGCCGTATTTTCCCTGCCATTGATTTGACTTCATCGAGTACACGACGTGATGACCTGTTGTTGGACGAAAAAACCATACAACGTATGTGGGTAATGCGTAAGTATTTGGCCGATATGAACCCTGTAGAAGCGATGGAATTTATTAATGACCGCTTTAAACAAACCCGAAACAACGAAGAGTTTTTGATTTCCATGAATGGATAATTAAAGCTAAACCATATAAAAAACCCTCCAAATTGGAGGTTTTTTTTTGAGCCTATTTTAAATGAAAAGTGTCAGATTTATTTCGCTTATTTTCAACACTTTGATGTTTTATAATATGGCCCAAAAGGTTTTTTATATTTGCAAGAGAATGAAGTAACATTTCTTTAAATCACAATGGACTTGCCCTACTTTAGTTAAATAGAAAATCGCATCAAAACGAAAGTCGGTTTGAAGAGAACTTGATAATGTATGTCGAAGGCATTCCGTAGGTCATTCCTGTTTTTGAAG
Organism: Flavobacteriaceae bacterium; assembly: GCA_965662485.1. Classification (GTDB taxonomy): domain Bacteria; phylum Bacteroidota; class Bacteroidia; order Flavobacteriales; family Flavobacteriaceae; genus UBA3537. Next base: position 14,140 of record CBFIIL010000030.1, read on the forward strand.
TACAGATTTGAAGCTCTATTCCATTCAAATATAAAAAAATCCATAAAAAAAGGCCTTTCAATAAAGAAAGGCCTTTTTTAAAATAAGTTTAAAACAATTATAGCTGCGCAATATGGCTTGCTAATTTAGATTTTAAATTTGCTGCTTTATTGTTATGAATGATATTTCTTTTGGCCAACTTGTCAATCATAGACGACACAGAAGAAAACGCTTTTTCTGCTTTCTTCTTATCGGTCAACGCGCGAAGGTTTTTAATCGCATTACGTGTTGTTTTATGCTGATACTTATTCAGAATACGTTTAGCGTTATTGCTTCTAATTCTTTTTAATGCTGACTTATGATTTGCCATAATTCTTTAAATATTATACGATTATAATTTGTAGCCCGTAGGGGAATCGAACCCCTCTTACCAGGATGAAAACCTGGCGTCCTAGCCGATAGACGAACGGGCCGTTTTGTTTCGATTTAAATCTTATGAATTTTTCAACTTGTTTTAAATCCAAAACAGCTGCAATATTTATATTGCGGTTGCAAAAATACAACTATTTTTAAATGCTACAACAATCATGGTTGTTTTTTTAACTTTTTTTTGAAAATTTTAATACGCTTTTGCAAACAAAACACGCCCTTTTGATGGTGCTCCAGAAAATACACATACTCCAACTTCCTCGGTTGAATCATAAGGAATACAACGTATGGTGGCTTTGGTGGCGTCTTTTATTTTTTGCTCAGTTTGTGCAGTACCATCCCAGTGCGCTGAAATAAAACCTCCTTTTTCTTCCAAAACCTTTTTAAAATCTTCAAAAGTATCAACCTCAGTAATGTGTGCGTCCCTAAAATCAAAGGCTCTTTTGTATAAAGTCTCCTGAATTTCTGTGAGTAAATTTTTAATTTCTTTAGACAATCCATCTAAAGGAAATGTCATTTTTGAAAGGGTGTCACGCCGGGCAACTTCTACAGTGCCTTTTTCCAAGTCTTTTGGTCCAATGGCAATACGTAAGGGTACTCCTTGCAACTCATGCTGAGCAAATTTTGCTCCCGGTCTTTGAGTGGTTCTAGCATCATATTTTACACTTATATTATCGCTGCGCAGTGTTTTCATAATGTCCTGAGCAACAGTACTTATGGCGTCTAATTGTTCCTCACTTTTATAAATAGGTACAATCACCACTTGATATGGTGCTAAATTTGGCGGAAGTACCAACCCTTGATCGTCACTGTGTGTCATGATGAGTGCACCCATCAATCGTGTTGAAACCCCCCACGAAGTGGCCCAAACATGATCTTGATCGCCAGCGCTGGTCATGAACTTTACATCAAAAGCTTTGGCAAAATTTTGTCCTAGAAAATGTGATGTTCCAGCTTGTAGGGCTTTTCCGTCTTGCATAAGGGCTTCTATACAATAGGTTTCTTCTGCGCCTGCAAAGCGCTCGCTTTCTGTTTTTGTACCTTGAATAACAGGCATAGCCATAAAATTTTGAACAAAATCGGCATATACCTGATTCATTTGTTTAGCCTCGTCTAATGCTTCTTGTTTAGTGGCATGTGCGGTATGCCCTTCCTGCCATAAAAATTCGGCAGTACGCAAAAACAAACGGGTACGCATTTCCCAGCGTACCACATTGGCCCATTGATTTATTAAAATTGGCAAATCTCTATACGATTGAATCCAACCTTTATAAGTATTCCAAATCACAGCCTCACTTGTAGGTCGCACCACAAGCTCCTCCTCGAGTTTTGCTTTGGGATCAACACGAAGTTTCCCTGGATGTTCAGGGTCATTTTGCAAACGATAATGGGTAACAACTGCACATTCTTTAGCAAAACCTTCAGCGTTTTTTTCTTCTGCTTCAAATAAACTTTTTGGGACAAACAATGGAAAATAGGCATTTTGATGCCCTGTTTCTTTAAACATCCGATCCAATTCTGCTTGCATCTTTTCCCAAATCGCATAACCATATGGTTTTATAACCATACAACCACGCACAGCAGAATTCTCGGCTAGGTCTGCTTTAACAACCAATTCATTGTACCACTTGGAGTAATCTTCAGCTCTTTTTGTAAGGTTTTTAGCCATAATATTGTAATTTGGCACAACTATTGTGTTGTAGCTAATATAAAATTTTACACAAAACTAAGTATTTTTAAAACGTCCAACAATTTAATTTACAACGTCATGAGATTTATTACATTTTTAAAGCAACAAAAAACTGTTTTTTATAGTTTATTTGGCGTCCTATTTTTGGCCTCTTGCGGGTCTTATCAATATGTTGGCATGGCCGATGATGGTATTTATGGAACTAGTGAAAATAGAGATTATGTTGAAGTAATAAATGATGATAACACTGAAAATTCTCAAGGTAATAGTTATTACAAAGACTATTTTAAAGGAAAAGCTACAGAATACAGCGATGAGAACTCTAGCGTTTTCACTAATGCTGATGACTATAGTGGAGACTATAATAATACTGAAAATACATCTGAAAAATCTTATGCAGGATGGGGGCAAAATAGTGACTCTCAAGTTATTATAAATATCCAAACAAGACCTTATTACTATGGCTTAGGATGGGGCTACCCCTTTTATGGCAATCGCTGGGGTTGGAATGCTGGATGGAACAATTGGGGTTGGAATGTTGGATGGAACAATTGGGGCTGGAATTGGGGTTATCAAAACTATGGACTATGGGATCCCTATTTTTATAGTGCTTGGCAATCTCCGTATGGATATGCTGGAAGCTTCTATTATAATTCTTATGGAAGACGTTATGGGACGTATACCAACGGCTACAGAAATACTGGAAGCAGAAACTCAGGCTATAGATCTGGAAGTTTATCCAGTCGTAGTGCGCTAGGAACAGTCTCTAGAACACGTTCAACTGCGACACGAAGTGCAAATTCTTCAAGAAATTCATACAACACAACACGAAGTACAACAACACGTTCTGTTAGAAATAATAATGGTACAAGAACTACAACACGTACAACCAGGACGACCACACAACCTACAAGGTCAGTGCGATCAAACACAAGAACAACAACAAGAACAACAAAACCAACAACAAGAACAACAAGACCAAGCACAAGAACTACTCGACCTACATATACTAGACCAACATCAAGGCCAAGTGGCACTATGAGATCTGGCGGAGGTGGTACAAGATCAAGAGGTGGAGGAGGAACAACTTCAAGAAGAAGAAATTAGTACAATATTTAATCTTTATAATAAGTAAGTAGAATGAAAAGAATTTTTGTTTCAATATTTTGTTTCATTGCATTTCATACAATCAATGCTCAATATGTAAGTGATGGTCTAAGATATTCGAGTGGAGAAACTCAAGGGACTGCTCGATTTAAAGCAATGGGTGGTGCATTTGGTGCACTTGGGGGTGACATCTCTGCCATAAGTATAAACCCAGCAGGCGCTGCAATTTTTAATAGAAGTCATGGAGCACTGTCAGCATCTAATAATAACATTTCAAAAGATGCTGTCTATGGCGGTGGGACCGCCAATAGAACTGAAAATAACTTTGATTTACATCAAATAGGGGCTGCATTTGTATTCAAAAACAACAATACAAAATCGCTTTGGAATAAGTTTGTGGTGAGTTTGTTTTATGAGCAATTACAAGACTACAATACACGTTTTTTTGCCGCTGGGACAACAAATAATTCCATTTCCAGTTATTTTTTACAAAATGCAAATGGCTTAAAATTGGGTGACATCAGATTACTTTCTGGAGAAACAGTAACTCAAGCTTATGCAGATATTGGAGCTAGCTATGGCTACCAACACCAACAAGCTTTTTTGGGTTATGAAGGTGGAATTTTAGAACCTGGTGATAACAATGACGACACCAACACCGTATATACTTCAAACATAGCAGCAGGAAATTTTAATCAGGAGTTTGATTATGAATCTATGGGTCATAATGGTAAGTTTTCAGCCAATATTGCATTTCAATACAATGAATCTATAAGTTTAGGATTGAACCTAAATTCACATTTTTTGGAGTTTAGTAAAAAAACATTTCTAATTGAAGAAAACGATAATGTTGACTCAACAGTGAATCTTGTAAACTTTGAAAATCAATTATTTACAAAAGGTGAAGGTTTTTCATTACAGCTCGGAACTATTATAAAATTAACAGATGAATTGCGTTTTGGGTTTAATTATTCTTCGCCCACATGGCTCACACTTCGTGAAGAAACGACGCAATATTTATCCACATTCAACGATGCAGAAAATAACGGCTTTACTGTAAATCCAAATATCGTTAATATTTTTCCTGAATATAATTTAAAAACACCTGGTAACATGACAGGAAGTGTGGCTTATATTTTAGGTAAAAAAGGACTCATTAGCTTTGATTATACGCGTAAAAATTATGCAAACATGAGTTTTGACACAGGTGATAATCAATTAGACACTGCGCTTAGCAGTGACATCAATAACACTTTTAAAGTTGCTAATACTTACAAGCTAGGCGCTGAATTGAGACACAAAAATATTAGTTTTAGAGGTGGATACCGAATTGAAGAAAGCCCCTACAAAAACACAAACATCGCTAATGATTTAAATGGATTTTCTCTTGGTATTGGCTACAATTTTGGATATACCAAGATTGACTTAGCTTATGAACGCACAGAACAAAAAAGACAACAACAATTTTTTGAAAGCGGCACACTTGACTCAGCTTCAATAAACAACAAAAACTCTATTATCTCACTTACTTTAAGCATGGATTTATAATCTGAATTAGTCTAAAATAAAAAAACCCAGCAATGCTGGGTTTTTTTTATTACTAACTACTACCTCTTCAAACTAAAGTGTGCTCGGAGTTGTTTGGGCTCTGATGTTGTTAAATCATTGTACTCCAATAAGA
>CBFIIL010000031.1:0-18854 GCA_965662485.1 Flavobacteriaceae bacterium
TCTGTAAATTTACCTTTGTAACGAGTTGCTTTTACTAAGTGGTTATCAATCCAATGATAATTTCCTCCTCTTGGTTTTCCCATCAATAAGGTATGATAATTGAATCCATGTTTTTTAAGCCAGTTTTGTGTAACCTCTCTATGGTCTTCAGTTCTTGATGTAAAAAAGCATATCATATGCCCTTCATCATACCATTTGTTACAGGTTTGCTTGGCATCTTCAAAAGGTAAACAAGTGGCCATGCGCTCTGGCTCTTCATTTGGCACATCTTCCGTTATGGTACCGTCAATATCAATTAAATAGTTTTTTACGCCGTCGGGCAAAACAGGGCTTATTAATTCTCCTTCTTCTACTTTTTGGTGCAATAGTGCATCTGCTTCTTCTCTTTTCATTTTTTAATTAAAGTTATTCTTTGTTCCAGTTTAGTCTATCCATTTGGTTATACGGCCATGGAGCGCCGTTATTTTCAATATTGGTCATCATTGTGTTGAGTTCTGTTGGTGCTGCGCTATTTTCCATCACAAGATAACGCCGCATATCCATGATGATTGATAGTGGGTTGATGCTAATTGGACAAGCTTCTACACAGGCATTACAGCTAGTGCAAGCCCACAATTCTTCATTAGTGATAAAATCACCAAGCAACTGTTTACCATCGGGTTTAAAAGTACCTTTGTTAGCATCAATATTCTGGCCAACATCTTGTAAACGATCTCGAGTGTCCATCATGATTTTACGAGGCGATAACTTTTTCCCTGTTTGATTTGCAGGACATTCACTTGTACATCGGCCACATTCTGTGCAAGTGTAGGCATTCAATAATTGAATTCTATTTAGATCAAAAACATCACTAGCACCAAATTTTTCTACCTCTGCAGCTGAATCTTCTGGGGTGGCATAGGGATCGGCATCTGGGTCCATCATCAATTTAACCTCTTTTATTACAGATTCTAAATTGTCAAGTTGTCCGTTGGGTGTCAAACGACCATAATAGGTGTTTGGGAAGGCTAATAGAATATGTAAATGTTTGGAATAATATAAATAATTTAAAAAGATTAAAATTCCAGCAATATGCAACCACCACGCGGTTCTTTCAATAGCATGGACTGGCAATCCTTCAAACCATGGTGCTACAAATTGACTAATGACATTTCCTGAATTCATACTTTGAAATTGCACATCAGTTGCATTCATTATGATGAATAGAGCCATTAAAACAATTTCAAAATAAAGAATTAAATTTCCGTCTTGTTTTGGCCATCCTTTCATTTCAGAACTCATAAATCGTTTGAGTCGAATGACGTTTCTTCGAATCCAAAAAACAACAACGGCAACAAAAACTAGTGCTGCAAATATTTCAAACGTACCAATGAGTACTCCGTAAAAAGGCCCAATTGAAGAAAATATACGGTGTGTACCAAAAAGTCCGTCAATAACAATTTCTAAGACTTCAATATTGATAACAATAAATCCAATGTAAACAATAATATGCAAAATACCCGCGATAGGTCTAGTTATCATTTTGCTTTGGCCGAGGGCAATCATTGCCATGTTTTTCCATCTTTGACGAGAGGAACCAGAAATTTCAACAGATTTTCCTAGCTTAATATTTCTTTTTAGTTTGTTGATGTTTCTGACGAAAAAACCGATGCCTATCAACATTAAAGCACCAAATACAAAATTTGAAACTAGCCCCATTGTTGTGTTTTATTTGGTTTTATTTTTTGAGTCTTCCATGGAATATGGTTTTGGTTTTTTACCAAATAATGAAAAATGGACATATCGTTTTGGATTTAATTTCATGTCCTCCAAGAGTGCTTCCATTTGTCCCAATGCGCCTTCTAAATTATTATACAATCCTTCGTCTTTCATGAGTCTACCTATTGAGCCTTCGCCTTTCTCAATATTCTTCAAAAGTTGGTCAAAATTTGAAATTGTAGATTGAAGTCCATTTATGGTTTGTTTTAAATCTGCTTCTGCTAAATTTGAACTTACTTCAGAAAGATTTTTAGAGATATCACTGAAATTGAATAACGTTGTTGTAATGGATGTTTTGTTGTCTTCAAGGAGTGCATTTAGTGCATTTGACGTCGATTCAAAAGAAGTAATGGTTTGTTTCAATTGCGAAAAGCTCCCTCTGATATTAGATTTTGTTTTTTCGTCAAAAACACTATTTATATTTGCTAACAGTACATCTGTACTTTCCATCACTTTTTCAATTTTCTGCTGTAAAGGTGTTAATCGTTGATTGACCAAATCTGTAAGACCAGGTTTTATTTTAGAACGAAGTACATCACCCGAACTTACATTTGCTGCTCCATCGTTGGCAGGGATAATCGCAATGGCTTTTCCACCAATTAGACCAGATTCGTACAGCTCAGCGGTGCTATTTTTAGAAAATTTAAAATTGCTATCAATAAGCATCAAAACTTCAAGTTTACCACTTCCATCTTCTGTGAATGATATATCCTGAACTTTACCTATTTTATGGCCATTTATCGTTACTACAGCAGAGGGTACAAGCCCTTCGACGTTGTCATAAACTGCGGTAATTTTTCGAGAACTGCTCAATAGGTTTTCACCTTTCAAATAATTAAAAATAAATATGAATAATAAAATCCCTAAGAGGACTAATATTGCTGTTTTTATTTCTTGTGTAATTTTCAATATTATATATTTTAGGTGCCGTACAAAACTAATAATTAATTTGTAATATCAAGGTGTATTCAATTTAGTTTTTAAAGCCTCTTTTAATGAAATTTTGGTGTTATTTTTATAGGCTACTACAAAAGCAGAGGTGTACCCCACCGCAATGGCTTCGTTTTTTAACTCTTTAGCCTTATTGTAGTCTGTTGTTTGTCCATAGAAATAACGATAAACCGATGAAGGCTTTGTTCTAGAAATTGGACTCAACCCCTTAAAGTTATATGATTTAGGAGCAACTTTGTTGGACGATGCCGCAATTTGAACTTTAAATATAATTTCAGGTATTGGACTTGTGTTTTCAAAAGAGATGCTTTCAGTGGACAATTCGGGGTTTAAACTTAACTTGTAATCCAAAACTGCATCAACAATACTTTTTGAAATTTCTTGTTTACCCCGTTCAGAATTTAAATAATCGCCTTCTTTTCTGTTTGTTATAAATCCTGTTTCAATCAAAACACTTGGCATGTATGTATTGTGAAGGACCCAAAATCCTGCTTGTTTAACACCTCTGTCTCTGCGCTTAAGTTTTTGAGCAAAATTATTTTGAATGGTTCTTGCCAGTAAAATACTCTGGTCCAAATAATCCTCTTGTAAAAGGGTTAATCCAATAAAAGACTCTGGAGAACTTGGATCAAAACCTTCGTAGTTTTGCTCGTAATCATCCTCCATAAAAATGACTTCATTCTCTTGTTGTGCTACCCGAAAATTTGATTCATTTCTGTGGAGTCCTAAAACAAAGGTTTCAGATCCATGTGCTTGTGGATTATGCGCATTACAGTGAATAGAAACAAACAAATCTGCGTCAGCCTTATTGGCAATTGCAGCACGCTGGCGGAGTTCTAAAAATACATCTCTTTTTCGAGTATAAATCACTTTTATGTCGTTTGATTTCTCGAGTTGTTTTCCAACCCGAAGAACAACATCTAAAGCAATATCTTTTTCATTATAACCAAAAGTAGTTATTTTACCTGGATCTTTACCACCATGCCCTGCGTCTAAAACCACAATAAAAGGTTTGGTATTATTTTTGGACTGAGCAATAGAAATCAATCCAAAAAAACATAAAAGGATTGTTAAAAATGATTTAATTTGCATATTAAAAATAACTGAATTGTAACTGAAACATTTAAAAATAACAAAACGAGGAAAATATCCTTAACTTTGATGTTTCAAAAATCAAGCCATACAACACAAAAATAAAGCTAAAAGCATTGAAAACAACATTATTTCAACTACTTTTTATCTTAAGTTTTACAATGCTTACTAACAATGTTGGTGTAGCACAAGATCTTCCTAAAACCTCTACGGAAGTTCCTATTGCTTTGCCTGCTCCAGAAAAAACTATTTTGGATTCTGTACCACCTATTGAAACTCCACAAGTTCAGAAAGATTCCATAATCACAGATAGTATTGCAAAACCTAAGGGTGTTTTAGAAGGAATTATTGATTATAAAGCCAAAGATTACACCTCTGTAAATCAAAAAACAAAGCAAATTTACTTGTACAATGAGGCCGAAGTCCAATATCAAGATATGGACATAAAATCGGGGGTCATCATCATCGACTATGGAAAAGATTTGGTGTATGCAGGCCGACTTAAAGATTCTCTAGGAAATTACTCCCAATCCCCAGTTTTTAAACAAGGTAGCGATGTTGTTGAGCCAGATTCTATTGTTTTTAATATGAAAACAAAAAAAGCATTGATTTGGAATTCTAAAACAGAGCAACAAGGTGGGAGAATTATTTCTAAACTCACAAAAAAAGAAAACGACTCTGTATATTTTGTAAAACGAGCAAAATTTACAACTTCTGAGAATGAAGAAAATCCAGAATATTATTTTCTATTACGGAAAGCAAAAGTTGTCCCTGGAAAAAAAGTGGTTACTGGGCTCACGAATATGTTTATTGCAGACGTGCCGACCCCTATTGGTTTACCTTTTGCGTTTTTTCCACTAAGCAAAAAAAGAACGTCGGGTGTTATTTTTCCATCATTTGGTGAACAAAACAACAGAGGGTATTTTCTGCAAAATGGCGGCTATTATTTTGCCTTGAGCGATTATATAGATTTGGCCACTCTTGGCGACTATTACACAAATGGAAGCTATGGGTTACGATTGGAAAGCAGCTATGCTGTTCGATACAAATTTAGAGGAAATCTTAGTTTTCGTTATGAAAACCTTATTAATAGTGAAAGAGGCTTTCCTGATTATTCAAAAAGTATAATTTACAATTTACGATGGAATCAAAGTCAAGACAGTAAATCTAATCCAAGTTCTCGATTTTCGGCATCTGTTAATTTGGGAAGTAGTACATATTATCAGGAATCTATAAATCAGCTGAATACTTCTAATTTTTTAAATAACACTCTTGCATCATCGGTTTCATATTCAAAAACTTTTCGTGGAGAACCTCAAGTGAATATTAGTGTGACTACCACACACTCTCAAAATACAAATACTCAAACGATTAACATGACACTTCCAACATTTCAAGGAAGTGTAGACCGTGTTTTTCCTTTTGCACCAAAAACAGGGAGCAAGAAAGGGGTTTTTCAGAATATTAATTTTCAATATAATGTTCGTGGAGAAAATCGTATTCAAACTACAGACTCATTATTCTTTAAGAAAGAAATGTTTGATGATGCTAAAGCAGGTATGCAGCATACAATCCCAATAAGTACAAATTTTAAGCTGTTTAAATATTTCAGTATGAGTACAAGCACCAATCTAAATCACAGTTGGGCTTTTAACACTATAAAAAAAGAATATGATATTGATAATCAAGAAGTTGTAACAACAGATTTAAAAGGTTTTGATTCGTATACTACTTACAATTTTAGTACCAGCTTGGGGACTACTATTTATGGGCTTTTTAATTTTGGTGAAGATAAAAAAATACAAGCCATACGTCATGTAATGCGCCCATCGGTTAGCTATAATATTACGCCATCTTTTGAGCAATACTATGATACATATGAAGTCGTTAGTGCAGATGGCTTAACCACCAACCAGGTTGAATACAGTAGATTTGAGCAATCGCTTTTTGGTTCACCGAGCAATCGATATTCAAGTAGTATTGGATTATCATTAACAAATAACTTAGAAGCTAAAGTTAGAGACAAAGACAGTACCGCCACAGAACCCAAAAAAATATTTCTATTAAATTCACTTAATTTTTCTACCAGTTATAATATTGCGAGTGATTCTTTAAATTGGAATCCTGTAAGAATGACTGGTGGAACACAATTATTTGACAACAAAATGAGTTTGAATTTTGGTGCTACACTAGACCCCTATGCATTGGATAACAACAATAAAAAAATCAATACATTTAATGTTAATAATGGTGGTAGCTTGTTCCGTATTTCTAGCGCAAACCTAACCATGAGTTACAACCTTTCTAGTGATACTTTTAGTGGAGATGATAATTCAAATGATAATGATGCTGCAACACAGGAATCTCTAAGAAGTGGTGGTCGTGCAGATGATTTATTTGGAAAACCTCAAGATTTTGCAGACAGAAGACTTAATAACGATAGAAAAGATGATGAAGATCCAACTCCAACAGATTTATATAAGTATAAGATTCCTTGGAGTTTACGACTTGCATATGCTGTAAATTATAATAATTCTAAAAGACAAAGTGAGATTTCTTCGCACTCACTGATGTTTTCTGGAGATATAGAATTATCACCGAGATGGAGTGTTGGTGCCTCTTCGGGTTATGATTTTAAGAATAAAGGATTTACGTATACACAACTGCGTTTTGAAAGAGATTTGGAAAGTTGGCGTATGAATTTTTCGTGGATTCCTTTTAGTAGTCGAAGCTCATGGAATTTCTTTATTGGTATACGTTCTAGTATTCTAAGTGATATAAAATATGACAAGCAGCGACAACGCGATAAAACACTGTAACACTTATTTGAATGAAAAAAATTATCACAACTGACAATGCGCCTGCCCCCATTGGCCCGTACAACCAAGCTGTACTTTTGGGAGACATTCTTTACACCTCAGGACAAATTGCAATAAATCCAAAAACAGGAAGACTGGAAATTGAGAACATTGAGTCCGAAACGACTTTAGTGATGGAGAATTTGAAAGCAATTTTAGAAGCTGCACAAATGACTTTCGAAAATGTTATAAAATCTTCTATTTTCGTTTCAGATATGCATAATTTTTCTAAAATAAATGAAATCTACGGAACGTATTTCAATAGTGAAACCGCACCAGCAAGAGAAACTGTAGAGGTCGCTAATTTGCCAAAATTTGTAAATGTAGAAATTAGCGTAATTGCTTCACGCTAGTGAAATTAAATTATACCGCTTTTATTTGACGTACATGATACTCAGCCAGACCTTCTATTGGGCGTCTTTGAAAATTACCAACAGTAAATCCATACTCTTGAGCAACTTCTTTTATTTCTCTTTGAAGGAAAAATGAAATTGATCCCGCAAAATGAACAGGAACCGTCTTAATTTCCTCTTTGAATTGCATAATCATTGTTTCAACAAAAGACCTCAACCCTTTTTTGACAACCTTTTGTACATAATCAGATTCTTTGTTTAAAATCAAAAACTCAGCAAAAGTTGCCAAATATGCATTTGGATTAGGTTTTTTATAAAGATTAACTTTAATAAAATCATCATCCATATTATAACGTGTTTTGAAAATTAATTTCAAATCGTGTGGCATAAAATTAAAGTAATAATCACGTAACAATTGGCGTCCAAAATAATTACCCGAAGCATCATCCATTATAGAATAACCTAGAGAGATGACACGTTGGTGTATATTAGCACCATCAAAATAAGTGCAATTAGAACCTGTTCCTAATATACAGACTACAGCAGGGTTGTGCTCAACACCAACTGTTGAAAAAATAGCAGCATAGGTGTCTTCTTTCACATCCACAACTGCGTTTGTAAATATTGACTGTAGAACTTTCTTAAGCATTTTAGGAGCTTCTACAGTACCACATCCTGCACCATAGAAATAAACATAATCAACATCTAATTTATGATCAACAAGTACCTTATTATCATTTACAATTTCAAAAGCTTCATTTTCTGAAATTATTGCTGGATTTAATCCTTTGGTTCGTTGTTTTTCAAAAACTTGTTGGCCAGTTTTTGGATCAATTGCGATCCAATCGCATTTTGTAGAACCACTGTCTATTATAAAAATCATAATAATAATGTAAAAAAAATACTGCCATATAGAAGAGCAGTATTTTTTTAAGATTTATAATGAGTTGATATGTTGAGCTAAGTCTACTAATTTTGATGAATATCCATATTCATTATCGTACCAAGAAATCAATTTTACAAAGTTATCATTCAGTCCAATACTAGCATTTGCATCAAAAGTACTTGTTTTTGGTTCAGATACAAAGTCCTGGGACACTACACCTTCTTCAGTGTATCCTAAAACTCCATTTAATTCGTTTTCAGATGCTTTTTTTAGAGCAGCTTTTACTTCTTCAAAAGTTGCGCTTTTTTCCAATCGACATGTCAAGTCAACAACAGAAACGTCTACTGTTGGTACTCTAAAGGCCATTCCTGTCAATTTACCGTTCAGTTCTGGTATTACTTTTCCAACGGCTTTTGCTGCTCCTGTAGACGCAGGTACAATATTATTAAGTGATGCACGACCTAGTCTGTAGTTTTTACGTGATGGTCCATCTACTGTAAATTGTGTTGCGGTAGCAGCATGAACTGTTGTCATAAGCCCTTCAACAATTCCAAAGTTGTCATTAATCACTTTGGCTAAAGGTGCCAAACAGTTTGTTGTACAAGAAGCGTTTGAGACAATTTTGTGATCAGCTGTGATTTCGTGGTGATTTACACCCATAACAAACATTGGAGCATCTGCAGATGGGGCAGAAATTGCAACTTTTTTAGCACCAGCAGTGATATGCTTTTGAGCACCTTCAAGTGTAGTGAAAATTCCTGTACAGTCCATAACTACATCGGCAGCAACAGCATCCCATTTGAGATCTTCTGGATTGCGCTCTGCAGTAACACGAATTTCATTTCCGTTTACAACTAAATTACCGTTTTCAACCTCTATACTCCCCTTAAATTGTCCATGTACAGAATCATATTTAAGAAGATAGGCCAAATGTTCTACATCTAATAAATCATTAATTCCTACAACTTCTACATCAGGGCGTTCAGAAGCAATTCTAAAAGCGATTCTTCCAATTCTCCCAAATCCGTTGATTCCAATTTTTACGTTTGTCATTTTATGTTTTGTGTTTCTAGTTAGTAATTTATATACTCATTATATCAGAAACTCTTAGGAGTTCTGCGTCAATTTTTGAATGCCCTTTTACGGCTTTATCGATTGGGTATAGTTCTAGTTTATTGTTGATCGTTCCGACCATAACATTGTTTTTACCTTCCATTAAAGATTCTACGGCTTTAACACCCATTCGTGAAGCCAAAACACGATCGAAGCAAGATGGTGAACCACCACGTTGCATATGTCCCAAAACAGATACTCTTACATCATATCCTACAAGATTTTCTTCAACATAATCACGAAGTTCAAAAACGTTTTTACCTGTTTTATCGCCTTCGGCTACAACAACAATGCTAGATGATTTTCCTGTATGCTTACTTTTTTCTAAAGATTCTAATAAACGATCTAGTCCAAGATCTTCTTCTGGTACTAATATTTCTTCTGCACCAGAACCAACACCGGCATTAAGGGCAATATGTCCAACATCTCTACCCATTACTTCAACAAAAAATAAGCGTTTGTGTGAACTTGCGGTATCTCTAATTTTGTCAATAGCTTCTACTGCTGTGTTCAGTGCTGTGTCGTATCCTAGTGTAAAGTTTGTTCCAACAATGTCATTATCGATAGTGCCTGGAATTCCAATCACAGGGAAATTAAATTCTTCATTAAAAACCATTCCACCAGTAAAAGTCCCATCGCCTCCAATAAGCACAAGAGCTTCAACACCACTTTTTTGAAGTTGATCATAGGCTTGTTGTCTTCCTTCTTTTGTTCTAAAACGATCTGAACGAGCAGATTTTAAAAAGGTTCCCCCTTTATTAATGATATTATTAACACTTCTTGCATCAAGAGGTTTAAAATCACCATCTATCATACCTTCATATCCTCTGTAAATACCAATGCATTCTATGTTATGAAAAGCACAAGTGCGCACCACAGATCTAATGGCTGCATTCATACCAGGAGAATCACCTCCAGATGTTAAAACACCTATTTTTTTAATTGGATTTGCCATAATTGTATAGCTTTAGGCGGCTAAAGTAATAAACTTTCTAATGAATAATAAAAAGGAAAGCGCATAATTTTTGTACTATTCAAAATTCAAACGTTTTCGTTAATAACTATTCTATTTTCAATGGGAAAACTTGAGCATTTAATAGCTTTACCAGTCTTATTGTTTGAATTCCATATAATTTGGAAGTAAAGATTTGTCAGTTGTATTTTTGCTTTGAGTATCTTCTTTTTTGTTATTTTTTGAAAATAATTCTTTAAACAATTCTCTTAGATTATCGAATTCAATATTGTAGGATACTCCTAGTCCTTGAGTGTATCCTATTTGCTCACCAAAATTTTGAATACTATTTTCTCGGTTGAAAAATTTTAATGATAGTGTTCTGTCCTCGTTAAGTAACACTTGTACCTCAAAATCTCCAGCAACTGTGGTTTCACTAACACCACCTACTGGTACACCAACTTTACCATTAATCAGTACATTATCACTTATTTTTGTTGATAATGTAACCCCAACCCTACTGTCCGTTTCAAATTCAGGTGTATTTTTTCCAATATCTAAATCTAGACCCAACTTCACTTTATTTTCTTCATCAGAAAATATGTCATTCAAAACATTCGTTACACCATCAGAGACTAATTCAAACGCATCTTGAGAATCCAGAGCAAGTTTATTTCTAAAAGACCCTGTTGCAAGTAAAGACAATGCTTGAAAATCTCTTTTATCTTTATCACGAAGACGATCTTTTAATTCGCTATTTAGTGCAGAATTAATATTTGGGAAACGAAGATCAAACTCCAAATCTGGTTTTTCTAAGGCTCCTCTGAGGTTGGTAACAACCTCTACTGGTATGGTTTGATTGATTGGATTATCTAAAAGCACAGATGGATTTACATTTATGCCATCATAAATTGCTTCAAGATTTATTTCAGCTTGAAGAGGGTCGCCTTCCCAAACCAGTGAACCATCTTTTACAAGTTTAAATTTTTTCTGAATTAATCGTCCCAAACTGTAGTTGTAATATCCTGAAAGTACTAGAAAATCGCCAAACATTAAGAATTTATCGTTGGTGTTGATTTGCGCCAGCATACTTCCATTTCCACGTCCACGAATTGAACTTCCTGTCTCCTTATCAATAACAATTTCAATTTCAGCATCATCTGTAACATCCATATTAAATTCCATCTCCACCCCTTCAATGTCATCTAATTTTATGGATCTCCCTTGAGTTTTTTTAAGTTTTTCTTTTGGACTCAAAAACTTTATATATGAATTTTCACTAATCATTTCACTATCATTCAGGGGGATTTTGAAAATTGTTCCTTCGGAAGTTGTTACATTGGCTTCTATAAAAAGCTGGTTCATAGGACCTGAAACGTTTATATTGCCTTCCACAAAACCAGTTCCATAATAAAGTGATTCTTCTGTTTCTTTGGTATTAAGTACTAAAAGTCGCTTTGAATCAATATCCAAATCTAATGCCCAATCGCTAAAATTTGTATGGCTCATAGTTCCATTCAAAATACCCTCTGAAGAAAACTTTGTGTCTGTAAATTGAGCGGATTTGAATACAAAACTTTGAGATTTCAAGTCGACTCTTGTATTGTCTGCAAAAGCATAATCTATATTCAAATAGGGTACAGACATCCCTCCTTGATTTAATCTCAAAACACCATTAATTTGTGGTCGCTGCAATCGACCAGTAATCCTAGAATTGCCAGTCACTTTTCCTCTAATATTTGTGATAACACCATTACCAAAAGGTCCTATAGGATCTAGTAAAAAATCTTTAAATTTTAATTGTAAATCTAGATTTGAATTTTTCCCGGAAACATCTAAGTTACCTAGTGCAGAAAAGGTTTCATTTTTATCATCCTTTAAGGATATATTCACATCATAATTAGTAAGTGAAGTATTGCCTTTTATATCGGCCTTAAAGGCTCCTAAATTAAACTTATTGACCTCAAAATCATCAATTGTAAGTAATGATTTTGGTATATAAATTTTGTTTTGCTTTATAATATTTAAATCCCCGTTGATGGTTCCACCAAGTTGAAGACTATCGATATCTGGTGTAACTTTTGCTAGATCAACATTACTGAACTTCAAGTTCAGACTGCCAGAAAGTGAATCTTGTGATTGAGCACTCAAAATAAGTTTTTCGCCCTTGTGTGACATGTCCATATCCAATATTGAAACTTTATTAAAATCAGCATCAAATACAAGTTTATTTTTTGAATTGTCTAGAGCATTCAATTTCCATGGTACAGATTTAAAATTAATAAATGATGGCTTTAAACCGACAACAGAATTATCTCCTTCTTTAGTATAAAATAAATTAAAATCAAACGTGTCTTCATTTTGTTTTCCACCTTTAAATTCTGATTTGATATAAAGGGTATCGTTTACAGTCAAATTGATTAAACTAAAAGCATTGGCATCATAAAAAGGTGTATTCAAACTATCCAATTCAATATAGGTATTAAAAATAGGGTTATCGTTGATGAGCTGAACCTCAATTTTCTTAGCAAAATAATCCTCAATACTAATGTTTGGAGATTTAAATTTTAATGTGAATTTCTTTGGATTACTGTCCAATATTCCTCGAATATAAGTATTGGCTCCAACTCGAAGATTGGGGTAAAAAACTTCAATAATTTTGTTGTAAATCTTGAAATTAAAATCCATCGATTGATTTGGTGTAATATTGTCTACGGAATATTGAGAATAAATTCCACTCAATGCATTTTTTAACATTTTAGGGATTTCTCTTATAATAAATTTACCTTTAAAAGTTCCTCTTATAATTTCGGGAGAGTTAACGGCAATTGTTCTAACTCCGTTGATATCAAAATCCGACAACACCTGAAAGTCTTTAAAATAATAGTCATCATTTTGATTTTTGTACGAAGTGTTATTAAACTTTAGAAAACCTCGTACGTTATCAATATTAGTGCCTTTCATATCCATTGACACTTTTCCTTGAAAAACAGAAATTGAATCACGTGAAACTAGATTCAATTCATTTAGATTTGCATTTTGAATATCGGCAGAGAAATCATAAACATTTTCGTCTTCTGAAAAATTTACGAGTCCCTTAAAATCCATTTTTAAATTTTCATCTGAAACTGCAAGTGAACCATTGAAAATCTTATTTTCAACAAAACCTTCAATATTCAAATTCTTATAAACATATTTATTCACTTCAAAAATAGCGCAAGTTCCAGTAATATTGGATTGCAGCTTTTCCAAAGTAAACCCCTTTCCATGAAGTACAAAATCTGATGTGATTTGGCCAAAATTAGGTTGATTTATAAGGGTGCCTAAATCAAAATCTTTAAGTTGAATTGTACCTTTATATTGAGCATCATCAATGGATTCAATTTTTGAAAGGTTTAAATCGGCAACAACCCAGCCAAGTTCTGTTGAAGCCTCAAAATCAGCAGCAATAGATGGTCCAGAAATTTGGGTGGTTCCTTGCAATGTAAATACTCCAAGTGTCGAAAGATTTGTGGGGATATTTTCGCCTAAAATCCGAGGCAAGATGCGGTTCAAATCTGAATATTTTGAAGTCAAACGATCAATTTGACCTGTCATTTGAAAAGGTTTTGATTTGGAATCAATTAAATTTATTAAATTAAATTGACCATCGATAAATGTGTTTCTATTGGATTTAAGTTTAAAATCTTGAAGCGATAAATTATTGAGTGTCCCTGAAATTTTAGTGTCGAAAGTTACATTTTCGGAAGCTCCAAATTCTGGGAAAAACACATTAAGTTCACCAAGATTTACAGTACTTTCTTTGAAATTAGCATCCAGAGATACTTTATTTGAAAAATATTTTAAATCTTCTCTTTTGTAATTAAACACCAAATTACCTTCTAATTTGGAATTCATTGTTTGAATTTTCAAATTTTGAAAATCCATTGAAGACAACGTATACTTAAAATCTGTTTGAAGCAAATGCATTTCTACTCCCCTTGGATCAGAAAAACTTAAGCCGTTTATTTGCGTGCTAACTTCTGGCCCAAGAATTAAAAAATCGGTAACATTGATGTCTAATTCTTGGAAATCTAGTATTCGTTTACTTTCTGCTTTATTTTCATCTGTAAGAAGAAAATGTGAATTAGAAATAGTAATATCTTCTGAAGATAATTCAAATGGCGTAGATGATTTCTTTTGTTCACCATCCTCAAAACTTTCCACGAAAATATCCAAATTTGAATCTTTCTCACCCATGTAGGTTTTGATATGAAAACGCAAGCCATATAAATCAATATCACCAAATAAAAGCTTATTATCATTTAATTTTGCAAAATTCAGAATAGAACTATTTAATTCTTTCACAGCAATAAGAGTATCGTTATGATGGTCTCTTATGAGAATATTTTTGAGTTCTATATCTCCATTTAACTGAAGTCCAAGTTTTTCAACTCTTATGTCTGTACCATATTTAGAATTGATTTTTTTTGTTGCGTAGGCTCCCAAAGACGTTTGAACACTAGGAATTAATAGAATCAACAAAAAAATGATAAATAGCATTACCATTGTTGCAAAAATCCTTTTAAATATGTTGAGTCGTGTTTTAATAAGCCAAAAGATAGCGTAAAATTATAAAATCAAAAAAACAAACAAAAAATTTAGAAGCAATTTTACACCATGCAACGCTCATTTTTTATTTCTTTGTAAAATCAAAGATTGACACTACAATTGTTTTGCCAAACTTGTACAAAGTAAATGAATAAAATGAAGTAAACCTTCAATGAACGAAGATAAAATATATATTTTAGGCATAGAATCATCTTGCGACGACACGGCAGCTTCTATTTTACATAATGGAAAAGTACTAAGTAATGTGATTGCCAACCAGTCCATACACAAAGCATACGGTGGTGTTGTTCCTGAACTTGCTTCGCGAGCACATCAACAAAATATTGTTCCAGTTGTTGATCAAGCATTAAAACAAGCAGGGATTTCGAAAAACGAACTTTCAGCAGTTGCTTTTACAAGAGGACCAGGTCTTATGGGGTCGCTTTTGGTAGGTACTTCATTTGCAAAATCCTTGGCCTTTGGGTTAAATATTCCTTTGATTGAAGTCAATCATATGCAGGCACATATTTTAGCTCATTTTATAGAAAAAGAGGGATACAAAAAACCACAATTTCCATTTTTAGCCATGACGATTTCTGGGGGACACACACAAATTGTTCGTGTTGATGATGCTTTCGAAATGACGGTTATAGGCGAAACTATTGATGATGCCGTAGGCGAGGCATTTGATAAGAGCGGTAAAATACTTGGACTTGGATATCCTGCTGGACCTGAAATAGATCAACGTGCAAAACTAGGAAATCCTAAAGCATTTCATTTTACAAAACCTAAAGTAAAAGGACTTAACTTTAGTTTTTCTGGTCTGAAAACAGCAATTTTATATTTTGTTAGAGATCAATCCAAACAAAACCCTAATTTTACTACAGAGCGTTTAGATGATATTTGTGCTTCTATTCAATATACAATTGTTGGTATTTTGATGGATAAATTAAAGGTTGCTGTAAAAGAAACTGGAATCAATCGAATTGCTATTGGAGGTGGAGTATCTGCAAATTCCGGAATACGAACAGCACTCAAAAATGCGGAACACAAACACGGTTGGGAAACTTTTATTCCTGCATTTGAATTTACAACAGATAATGCAGCTATGATTGCTATTGTTGGCTACTTAAAATATCTAAAAAATGATTTTGCACAACAAAATACAACCGCTACTGCACGATTAAAATTATAACTCTAGGAATGCAATTATTTTATAATTCAACATTAAAACCACATGATACTAATTTTTGTTTTGACAAAAATGAAAGTCGCCATATTGTTAAAGTGTTGCGTAAAAATATTGGAGATAAATTATTAATAACTAATGGATTAGGGTATTTTTTTGAAGCTGACATAATATTCAATAATCCTAATAAATGTGAAGTCAAAATCACAAAAGCCATTTCTGTTTCTGCAAAAGAATATAATATCCATTTGGCTGTAGCCCCCACAAAAACAAATGATCGCTATGAATGGTTTCTTGAAAAAGCAACAGAAATTGGCGTAGACACAATTACCCCTATCATTTGCAATCGAAGTGAACGAAAAGTGATTAAAATAGAACGATATGAGAAAATTTTACAATCTGCTGCAAAACAATCACTTCGTGCATTTTTTCCAACTTTAAATCCTGCTATTCGTTTTTCAGAATTTGTAAAAAACATAACAATTGAAACACGTTTTATCGCACATTGTTTAGGAGATAAAAAAGTACATTTGAAAGACATTATTCCAAATAAAAAGGACATTCTAATTTTGATTGGACCAGAAGGTGATTTCACTCCCGATGAAATAAAAATAGCACAAGAATCAGGTTTTAAAGCAGTAAGTTTGGGAAATGCTCGCTTGCGAACAGAAACCGCAGCAATAGTGGCTTGCCACACCATAGAACTTTGTAATGCGTAAATTTTTAATCATTATTTTAGTTTTTTTTAATGTTCTTACAATTCAAGGACAGCAAATTGCAGTTTTAAAGTACGATGGCGGCGGCGATTGGTATAGCAATCCTACTGCTCTAAAAAATTTAATTCAATTTTGTAATAAAAATATTAATACTACTATTGAACCTCAACCTCAGGTTGTACACCTTGAAGACCCCATTCTTTTTGACTACCCTTTTATACATATGACAGGACATGGCAATGTGGTATTTTCAGATGAAGCATTAAAAAATTTGAAGACCTATTTAATGGGTGGTGGTTTTTTACATATTGACGACAATTATGGGATGAAACCCTATGTATTAACACAAATTCAAAAATTATTTCCAGAAAAAGAATTAAAAGAAATTCCTAGTGACCATCCTCTTTTCGGTATTCACTTTAAATTTCCGAATGGTTTACCAAAAATCCATGAACACGATGGACTTCCACCAAAAGCTCTTGGTTTGTTTCATGAGAACAAAGTTATTTTACTATTTACAACAGAAAGTGATCTTGGTGATGGCTGGGAAGATTCAGTAGTGCATAATGACCCCGAAGAGGTTCGATTGAAAGCTCTAAAAATGGGTGCAAATATCGTCAAATATGCATTTGAATTTTAATTTATAAAACCATGCAATTAGATCATTATTCTTCAAAATTTGAAAAAAATCAATTTGCAATAATTTTGGTTACCGATAATGTAACACGTCCGGCCAATGTGGGGAGTATATTTCGAATTGCAGATGCCTTTGGAGTAGAAAGACTAATCTTAGGTGGCAGTACAATTGAGCTGAATAGAAAGGTTTGGAACACTTCTAGAGCCAGTGAAAAAGTAGTTAATTTTGAGCAAATTGAAAACTCTCAAGATGTCATCAAAAATTTCAAAAAAGAAGGATATTCTGTGATTTGTTTAGAGATTACTAAAAACAGTAAGAGTATCTCTGAAATTCAACTGGAAAATAACCAAAAAATTGTACTTGTAGTAGGAAGCGAACGTTATGGAATACAACATGAAATTCTAACATGTGCCGATAGTGTTTATCATATTCCAATGTATGGGCAAAATAGCAGTATGAATGTGGCTCAAGCAACATCCATTGCTCTTTATGAAATTACAAAATTGTTTTCAAATGCTTAATCTTAAACTTTTAAAAAATGAAGTACAGCATTTCATCAATGAGAATTTAAACACGCCTATTGACAAATTAGCATTAAAAGGCAGTCCATTTGATGAAATACAAACCTCGGAGCTTTTGAAGCAAATTCAATCAAAAAAAAAGTGTGAAAAGAAACTCCCAAATTGGTACAATACTCCAGGGGTTTATTTCCCAAATAAATTGAATATTGAACAAACGTCCTCAGAAATTTCAGCAAATTATAAAAGCAACTTACTTTCAGGTAAAACACTTTTGGATTTAACGGGTGGTTTTGGTGTTGATAGTTTATATTTTTCAAAAATAATTGACAACGTTGTACATTGTGAAATCAATGCTTTTTTATCTGAAATTGTACATCATAATTTTGAGGTTTTAGGCATAAAAAATGTAAAAACTATTACGGCTGATGGACTGGAGTTTTTAAAACAAAAAAGTGAAACTTTCGATTGGATTTACATTGACCCCTCAAGAAGAGATACAAAAAAAAATAAACGCTTTTTTATAGAAGATTGCACACCAAATGTTGCTGCACATTTAAATTTATTTTTCAAAAAAACTCAGAAAATTTTAATCAAATTGTCGCCAATGCTAGATATTCAAGCAGCATTAAAAACATTGCCACATACAAAAGAAATTCATGTTGTAGCGATAAAAAATGAAGTAAAAGAGCTGTTGTTTATAATGGAAAAAGATTTCGATCAAGAACCAGTAATTAAAGCCGTTAATTTAGAGACAAATCAACCGTATTTTGAATTTAAATCTATTGATGAAATTAAAGCGATTGTTGATTATCAAAAGCCTTTGAAGTATTTATATGAGCCCAATGCAGCGGTTCTCAAATCTGGAGCTTTTAAAAGTTTAGCCTCAAAATTTGATTTAAGCAAATTAGCCCAGCACTCACATTTGTATACTTCATCAGAACATAAAAAAGAGTTTCCTGGAAAAATATATGTTATAGAAAAAGTGTTTCACTATCATAAAAAAAAGTTGAAATCCCATATTTCAGGCCAAAAGGCTAATGTAAAGACAAGAAACTTCTCAGAATCTGTAAGTCAATTAAAAAAGGAATTTAAAATCAAAGATGGTGGTGATAAATTTTTCATTTTTACCACTTTTAAAGAACGAAAGTGGGTATTAGAGTGCAAAATTTATAACTAATTTTAAAATTTACTTTTCTTTATATTTATTTAGTTGCAAAACACAATTTATTTTTTATATT